>CAZLLL010000006.1:0-21126 GCA_964560255.1 uncultured Methylomonas sp. | reverse complement strand
CAGCCGCCCGCCGCGCCGCACCGCTGCTAGGCCTTGATCCCCCCCTCCCACGACTAGTTGCGCCACGCGGTGGCGGCGGTGGCGGCGGCGGTGGTGGTGGTGGTGGCGGCGGTCGATATAGCGGTCAATCCATTCCATATAAAAGAGGAATGACATTACTGGATGTGATTATTTCCATCGGCAGTGTAGGTTTTTTTGCAGATGGTAATAGAGCAAGCATTATTCGCAGCGTTAATGGCGTACAGCAGAATTTTGGAGTTAAAATTGATGATTTAATAGAAGATGCAGATATGTCTAAAAATGTCAAAATGATGCCAGGGGATATTTTGGTAATACCACAGGCCTGGTTTTAGTATCTTTTCATTGTACTTAGGAACGTGCACGAAATAAGTTGGGCAACTGGCGCAGAATTTTTATGCGTATTCAAGGCGCATAAAAAAAGCTATGTGACTATAATTTTAGAAAAAATGAAGACAAATAACAAAAACTAGTCAGGTAACTCGCAATAAATAACCTACCTATATTGCGCAGGATTTTTGTTCGTTTTTAAGGTGTAGAAATAGGCGCATAACAGGCTACGTAACTATTTCTGCAGCGCGAAAGATGGACAAAAAGACTAGCATGGGTAGGTTATTTGTTGCGAGTTACCTCAGTTACCTAAGTTATTCCATACGCATTTTCGAGGGACTAATTGCAAACATGATAGTTTGTATTTATCAGGATGAGTGTGCGCAGTATATGATTTAGGTTTATTAATCACTTAAGGTTTAAATAGGTTTGGAATGCAAGATCAATTGGCTGAAATTCTGTTCTATGTAAAAGGAACACTAAGATATAAATGGGTAATTATCATTGCCGCCTGGATTGTATGTTGTGCAGGGTGGTTTTTTGTTCACTCTATGCCTGATGAGTATCAGTCTAAAGCAATCGTTAATGTAGATAGTAGAACTATGCTGCGGCCTTTATTACGAGGTATGACCGTTCAGACAAGTTCCCGGGGGTTAATTCAGGTAATGCGTCAATTGATGTTTACAAGACCTAAATTAGAAAGGGTTGCACAGTTATCTGAATTAGATATAGATTCTAAAAGTGAAGCAGGTAAATTATCTCTTGTAGCGAAATTAAAGGAAGGTATTAAAATTGACGGTGGTACAGATGATTTATTTACTATAAGTTACACTGGGGATGATGCAAAACAAGCACAAAGTATAGTACTATCAGTCTTAACGGTTTTTTCAGAACAGACACAGCAAAGAGGTATCAATGACACAGGGAGTGCTCAGCAATTTATTGAAGAGCAAATACGCGAATATGAAGTACGCTTGAAAAATGCAGAGAAAGCCCGTGAAAATTTTAAAAGAGTGAATTCAGGGTATTTGCCAACTGAGTCTGGCGGAGGACTCAGCACACTCAGTGCTCTACAAGTGCAACTGGAAGAGTCACAATTAAGTTTGAGCGAAATGAATTCGCAAATGCGCGTTTTAAAAAGTCAAATTAATGAAGCGATGGAAATGGAAGGTGAAGATGCAGGTGATGAGTGGGGGCTAGGAGGTGTTAGTGAGCAGATATCTACCCCCGAAGATGCACAGATTGCAGCTTTGCAAGAGCAAATAAATGGCATGTTAATACGCTTTACGGACAATTATCCAGATGTCATTAGCTTGAAATTACAAATTAAAGATTTACAACTCAGGAAAGAGCAAACATTAGCAAATATGTCGGGAGATCATGGGATTAAAACTCCGGCTGTCAACCCCTATATACAGGCTTTAAAAATGCAGTTAAATCAAGTGCAAACGCAGAAAGCGTCTATTCAAACTAGAATAAACGTTTATCACACAAGGATGGAGGACGTACAAAAAGGAATGGATGCAAGGTTACGGATTGAGACGGAGATGCAAAATCTAGATAGAGATTATTCCGTTATCAAGACCAATTATATGAATTTAATTACAAGTAGAGAAACAGCCGCTATGACCGAAGCAGCAGATAGGAGCCAGGGAGTGCTTAAATTCAAGATTGTTGAAGCACCCACTGCACCGTTAAAACCAACGGGTCCTAAAAGAACATTACTTAATTCAGGGTTTTTAGCGGGTGGTCTGTTAACAGGGTTTTTACTAGCCTTTTTAATTTATTTTATCAGGCCAACATTTATGTCAACTTTACAGCTAAGGCAAATGACAGGCTTGCCAGTATTAGGTAGTGTTGCACAACAAGTACAAGAAGGGGAATCAGATTTAAAAAGTAAAATTATATTCTGGTCTCTGTTTATTGTTCTGTTGCTTGCCTATGTTTTTGTCATAAATATTACGTAATGAGGTATTGATATGGATATTTTAGAAAAAGCACTCGAAAAGTCAGGTCAGGTTGACCCTATGAATGAAAATACATTGGAGAGCCTTAAAGTCAATTTAAAGAAAGAAATTCCACATACCAAGCGATCAGTGGTTATTGACTGGGATAGACTTGCGGCAAAAGGCTTTTTATCTAGAGAGCAGAGTCATTCAGGAATGGCAGAAGAATATAGAATAGTTAAAAGACCCTTACTCTATAATGCTTTTGGGAAAGCAGCAAAGGGAATAGAAAGGTCAAATTTAATTTTAGTAACTAGTAGTATTCCAGAAGAGGGAAAAACGTTTACGGCGATTAATCTGGCGATGAGTATTGCAAATGAAAGAGATAAAAATGTTTTACTAATTGATGCCGATGTGGCTAAACCTTCTGTCGCAAAAACACTCGGAATTACCGAGTCGCCTGGTCTTATAGAATATCTAGAGGATGATAGCCTGGAATTTTCTGATATAAGCCTGGCAACGGATATATCAAGTTTGCAAATTGTCCCCGCTGGAAAACGGCATAATTTTTCAACCGAATTGTTGAGTAGTGACAGAATGATTCAATTTGTTAACGAGTTGAGTGAGCGATATTCGGATCGAATAGTTATTTTTGATTCTCCGCCACTTTTAGCCGCGACCCAGGCTGAGGTGCTGGCGACTTTAGTGGGCCAAATTGTTCTGGTCGTGGGAGCTGAGGTAACGATGCAAAGTACTGTAGAAGATGCAATGAAAAAACTGGAAGATCGGGATGTTGTTTTAGCATTACTGAATAAAGCTAAGCATGGTCTGACTATGAATTATTATGGGTATGGGCAATATGGTGCTGAACATTAATAACCCGCTTATTAAAATGCGTAAGTTAATTTTTGGATTAAGTATTGCATCTGTCATCGTTGGACAGAGTGCTGCTTTTGCAATTGATTTTATTGTCACACCGAGTCTGACGATACGAGAAACTTACTCTGATAATATATTCTTGCGTTCAGCAGGAGAGGAGATAGGAGCCTTTGTTACCGAAATTAGTCCGAGAATTTCCTTTAGAGGTATTAATGGCGGAAGGTTAACAACTAATTTTGATTATCAATTACAAACTCTTTTTAATTCTGCCAAGGATGTTGGAGGGGTTGGTTCTGGGGGAAATGCAAATACAAATGCTAAAACGAGTATTTTTCATCAACTGCAATTTAATTCTGGCTATGTGGTGAGACGTAACAGGCTTAATGTTGGGCTTAGAAGTTCAATTAGTCAACAGAATACCACTAGTATTCGTGCTGGTGATAACATCAATAATCTAGATAATAGAACGAATATTTATACTGTAGGTACCTATGCTAACTGGACTCCCCATTTTGGAAGTTTTGCCGATGCAGTGGTTAATGTAGATTATAATTATGTTGCCAATGATAATGCTCAATTATTATCCAATTCCCAGAATATACGTGAGTCTGTAACGGTCATCAGTGGGCGTGATTTTTCACGTATATCATGGATTGCGAATTTTGAAAATAGTAATGAGTTCAGAGCTGATGGTAATGATGTTCAGTTTCAACAAAGTCAGGCGACTATAAGAAGCTGGATTGATCGATATTTTAATATTTTTACCACACTTGGCTATGCCAATAATAGCTTTCAGGGCTTAGATAATGATAGCAATGGTTTTTTTTATACGGTAGGTGCGCAATGGCGACCAAACTGGTGGTTTAATATTGAAGCAGGCTATGGTAATAACTGGCATGTGACATCTAACCTTAACCTAAGTAGACGAACCAACTTAAGTGTGGGGTATTTTGACCGTTCCGTTGGTTTAAACAGAGGCGGGGCATGGAATGCTTCTATTAATCACAATACCAGAAATTCATTTTGGAGTTTAAGTTATACTGAGGATACCATTACACAACAAGAGATTTTCGAGCAACCAGGTTTTCAGTCTAGTGGTAGAGATGACTTGCGGAATCTAGGGGGTAATAATTTATTTACTACGACAGATGGTGTAGTGGAAAGAAAAGTACTGAATGCTTCTGTTTCTTATACGACAGGAAAAAGTACTTTTCAATTGGGAGGATCCTATCAAAAGCGACACTCCTTAAATAATCAGCAAACTGGAAATACAAATGTAGTTACTTTTACAGATGAAACCGTTTATGGTGTTAACGGCTCTTGGAACTGGTTTTTTACACGACGCATTAGTTTATACCTTTCGCCCTTTTGGCAGCATATTAATCGTACAGACGTAGGAAATGTTAAATCTGAGGATAAAAGATATGGGGTATCTGCAAGATTAACTCGTACTTTACCACTAGATATTGGTCGTTTTGGGCTTTTAAATACCAGTTTAGAATATCAGTTTTTAAAGAATGATTCAGATTTAGTCGTTAACAATGACCCTAACGGCAACATCTACACTGAAAATAGAGTCACATTAAGCCTGTCTATGAGCTTCTAATTAGATACTTACGAATGAAAGATGATATGAAAAATGCGATGACTGTTGATGTTGAAGACTATTTTCAGGTCTCTGCATTTGAATCCTATATTAATAAATCACAGTGGGATAAGCTAGAGCACCGTGTTGAGAGAAATACTCAGCGTATTCTGGATATTTTTGCAGAGTATAATATTAAAGCCACATTTTTTACTTTAGGCTGGGTCGCGGAGCGTTACCCAGAATTAATTAATAGAATCACACGAGAAGGGCATGAATTAGCGAGTCATGGCTATGAGCATATTCGAGTAACACAACAAACTCCGGAACAGTTTAGGGCTGATATTCGAAAAACGAAAAAAATTCTTGAAGATATATCAGGTGTAGAAGTCTGTGGTTATAGGGCAGCAAGCTATTCTATAGGGCGTGATAATCTATGGGCCTTAGATATTTTAGCGGAAGAAGGGCATCAATATAGCTCAAGCATTTATCCAGTAAAACATGACTTATATGGTATGCCAGAAGCACCACGATTTGCTTATCATCCGGTAGCGGGAAGTGAATTTAAAGAAATACCGATTACCACGATCTCTTTCGCGAATAAAAATTACCCTTGTGGTGGGGGTGGTTTTTTTAGGTTATACCCCTACATGTTTTCTCGCTGGGCATTTAATAGAATTAATCAAAGTGAGCAACAATCAGGTATTTTTTATTTCCACCCTTGGGAAATTGATCCTGAGCAGCCCAGACAAGAAGGTTTGCAATTTAAGACCAAATTTCGGCATTATTTAAATCTTCATAGAATGGAAACTCGAATTAAAGCTCTATTAAATGATTTTCATTGGGATACTATGCAAGCTATTTTTTTGGATTCAGATAAATAGCGGGTAGTGGGTCAAACCTGTCATTAATGATATTTTACTCATTCAAAAATACATTATATTTCAGCTTATTTGACTTAGGAATGGGCACGAAATAAGTTGAGCAACTGGCGCAGTATTTTTATTCGTATTCAAGGCGTAGTAACAGGCGCATAGCTGGCTACGTAACGGTTGCTACAACGCAGAAGACGGACAAAAAGACTAGCAATATTGGATGATTATTTGTTTCCATCTCCCTTATTTAATTCCAAGGCTATTTGCTAACAATAACAGTTTTGACCTACTGCCATTTTTTATGGTAAAAAATAACCTGTTTTTGACTCACTCCTCTTCATCTTCCAGTTAACACTTTTTCAGGCGCGCAATAACCTGTCACTATTGCGCATCGGTTATAGTGTCTCGCCATTATTTTGCTTTATTAATATTTATGATAAAAACCTTAACAGATTCAGAATTAGCACGTTGGGATAAATATATAGACAACACGCCAGCAGCGACTTTTTTCCACCAATCAGGATGGAAGCAAGTGATTGAGCGAGCATTTGGTCATAAAACCTATTATTTATATGCAGAAAATCAGGGAAAAATAATAGGTGTATTGCCTTTGGTGCATATTAAAAGCCTTCTATTTGGTAATGCTCTCGTGTCGAATGCTTTTTGTGTTTATGGTGGGATTATTGCAGATAATGATGAGACGCGCCAAGCACTTGATCAAGAGGCATGTACTTTAGCTGAGCAGTTGGGGGTTGATCATCTGGAATTTAGGAATAAACAGCATACGACACCCGAAAGACCTTATAAGAAAGGTTTATATGTTACCTTTAGAAAAAATCTAGATCCTGACGTTGAAAAAAATTTAATGGCTATTCCGCGAAAGCAGAGAGCTGTGGTCAGAAAAGGGATTAAAGCAGGTTTAGTCAGTGTCATTGATCAAGATACCGAGCGATTATTTAAGGCCTACTCAGAAAGCGTAAGAAATTTAGGTACACCTGTTTTTACCAAAAAATACTTTAAAATATTAAAAGATGTTTTTAAAGAACAATGTGAAGTTTTATCGGTTGAGCATGAAGGTGAGCTTATCGCCAGTGTCATGAATTTTTATTTTAGGGATGAGGTTTTGCCTTACTACGGGGGGGGGACTAGGCAAGCAAGAGCTTTGTATGCAAATGACTTTATGTATTGGGAAGTTATGCGTCGAGCTGTAGAAAAAGGTGTTAAAATTTTTGACTATGGACGTAGCAAAATAGGAACAGGCTCCTACCGGTTTAAAAAGCATTGGGGCTTTACTGAGACCCCCTTATTTTATGAGTTTGAACTGGTTAAAGCGGAGGCTATGCCTGATCTTAATCCATTAAACCCCAAGTACCAGTTTTTTATAAAAGTCTGGAAAAAGTTACCGTTAATAGTGAGTCAAACTGTAGGGCCATGGCTGGCTAAAGACCTGGGTTAAGGGATCAGGCGCAATATAAATTTAATTGCCCATCGTGTTAATGAGATAATAATAAATAGAGTGATTAAATAGTACACAGTTGTTATGCTAAATAATTTATTGAGTAAGCGTTTGGTCATTTTATTTAGTTCTTGGGCCATCGTATCGTTCTTTTCCTGAGATCGCAGCAGTTCATTATAAGAAAGGTCTCCTTCATAAAAATTGAGATTGGAAAACGCTTTATTATCTTTTAAAAAAATATTTTTGTTAGAATCTTGTAAAGACGCTTGAATCTTTGCAAGATCGCGTTCGATGAGTTTTTCTAGTTCTGAGGAAGATATGATGTCGGCTATAAAGGCATTAGCTTGCGTGTCTGCATTATTCCAAAGTTGCTTCACCTCGTTTAACATAGATAGGGATTGCTGGATAAACTCATCGTTTTCATATTCACTGCTCAGCTTTTGGATAAACTCGGCGAGTTCAGGCTGTTGCTGGTTAGAATTATCTTGTTGCTGGGGGGATTGAATCGTTGGGCTGTTAAAAAAATAAATTTCTTGATTAGAAAGACCTGTCTCAGGTTGTTGACCGATAAAGTCTTCGTCTTGTCTTGACGTTTGAACTGTTGTTGTATTTTGATTATTGACAGCTGGGACTTGCGTAGAGTTTGCGGGTTTTTTATTTAAAAATTGAATAGTGCTTTCTGTGAGTTCGACAGGATGCACTGTGGCAGCATTTGAAATGCACGATAGGGGTAAAAAAAAGCTAATTAAAAGTAGTTTTAGCATCATTGATAAGTCAATAGGGAATCTTTATTAATAATAATTTTAAAGCTTTAAATTTCTTTTGTAAAAAAATGTAATGAATATTCTATCAATAAACAGTTGAAAGAGAAAAATAGTATGCAAAATTTATTATTTCTGGTCCATCGAATACCCTATCCTCCGAATAAAGGGGATAAAATACGTTCATTCAATTTTCTTAAAGGTCTAGCTAATCATTATAATATTCATTTGGCTGCGTTTATTGATGATCCCGATGACTGGCAGTATGTTGCTAAAGTGGAGTCGCTGACAATGACTTCAGTGTTTGTCAAACTGAATTCATCTGTTGCCAAAATAAAAAGTTTTTCAGGGCTGTTGACTAATAAGGCATTAAGTTTACCTTATTATCGATCAAATCAAGTTCAAAACTGGGTTGATAAAACGATAGCTGAAAATAATATAAAAAAAGTGTTTATCTACTCTTCAGTCATGGCACAATATGTAGAAAAATATTCTCACTTAAACGTTATTGTTGATTTTGTCGATGTTGATTCTGACAAATGGTTGCAATATTCTAAAAAATCAAGTTGGCCAATGAGCTGGGTATATCAGCGCGAGGCGAGATTATTGCTAAAATATGATGCGCTTGTTACTAAATGGGCGCAAAAGAGTATTTTTGTTTCTGCACAAGAATCTTTACTCTTTAAGCAATTAGTTATTCATTCTCAGAATAAAATAACGTATGTGAATAATGGCGTTGATATAGAATTTTTTGACCCTGAGCGGCAATTTGAAACGCCTTATGCTAATGAGAAAAATATTATTGTCTTTACAGGGGCAATGGATTATTGGGCTAATATTGATGCTGTGACGTGGTTTGTTGAAAAAATATTTCCACAAATAAGGCAATATAATAGCGTGGCAAAATTTTATATTGTGGGCTCTAACCCTGCTAAGGAAGTAATACAGTTAGCGATGGTAGCAGGCGTGAAAGTAACTGGAAGGGTTGAGGACATACGTCCCTATTTATTGTTTGCTAATGTCGTTGTTACGCCATTGCTTATTGCACGTGGTATTCAAAATAAAATACTGGAGGCGATGGCGATGGGCAAGAAAGTTGTCACCACACCTCAAGCCATTGAAGGTATTACGATAGATAATCAGGAAGTGTTTGTCACTGAAAATATAGTAGATTTTGCTCAGCAAGTTGTGACGAATTTAGATGCCTACGATGTAACATCTTACTCAGCAGTGAATCGTGATTTTGTTGCAAAAAATTATAGCTGGAATGCGAGTCTTAAGAAATTAACACAGATTATTGAGAGTGATCGGGCTCAGGTCTAGCCTGGGTAATGAGTCAACGAATTGTAAAGGGAGCGGTTGTATATGCAGAAAACAGTCTTTAATAAAGTATCTGTTATTGGTTTAGGTTATATAGGTTTGCCAACGGCTGCCGTTATTGCCTCAAGAGGCGTAGAAGTAATAGGGGTTGATATCTCACAATATGCAGTTGACACCATCAATCAGGGGAAAATTCATATCGTAGAACCCGATTTGGATATGCTGGTACAAAGCGCAGTGACGACAGGTAAATTAAGAGCGAGTACTGAACCGGAAGCTGCAGATGTATTTATGATTGCGGTACCGACACCTTTTTCGGAAGGTTTTAAACCTGATGTTTCCTATATAGAGTCAGCGGTTAAAAAAATTGCGGCGGTATTGGAAAAGGGTAATTTGGTGATTTTAGAATCGACATCGCCTGTTGGAACTACCGAAAAAATATCCGAGTGGATGAGTGAAATAAGGGCAGATCTTAAGTTTCCACACCAGCATGGAGAACAAGCTGATATACAAGTTGCGCATTGTCCAGAACGCGTACTGCCAGGTTATGTGATTCAGGAACTGGTATCGAATGATCGAGTTATTGGTGGATTAACACCTTACTGTGCTGAGCGGGCGAAAGCTTTATATGAGATTTTTGTTAAAGCAAGCTGTATTATGACCGATGCACGTACAGCTGAAATGGCAAAATTAACAGAAAATTCATTTCGTGATGTTAACATTGCTTTTGCGAATGAATTATCTATTATTTGTGATAAATTAAATATTAATGTATGGGAATTAATTAAACTGGCGAATCGTCATCCACGGGTGAATATTTTGACACCTGGGCCAGGTGTCGGTGGGCATTGTATTGCTGTAGATCCTTGGTTTATTGTTGATTCAGCTCCCCATGAGGCACGCTTGATCAGAACAGCTCGTGAAGTGAACGATGGCAAGCCTGAATTTGTGTTAGCAAAAATTCGCAAAGTGGCCGAGACTTTTAAACGACCTAAAATTGCTTTATTAGGTTTGGCATTCAAAGCGGATATAGATGATTTAAGAGAAAGCCCTGCCGTCGGTATTGCTCAGCAAGTGATACAGGAGGCTTTTGCTGAAGTGCTTATTGTTGAGCCGCATATAAATGAATTACCTGCTAAGCTACAAGGGGAGCATGTAAAGCTTATTGGCTTGTTTGAAGGCTTGCATGATGCAAATATTATCGTAACCTTAACTGACCATACTGTTTTTAAACAAGTAAAGCAATCTGATTTACAAGAAAAAGTAATTATTGATGCACGTGGTATTTGGGAGAAAGACTAGACAATGTTAGAGAATATAAAAATTGCCATGATAGGCTTAGGCTATGTCGGTTTGCCTTTAGCTGTAGAATTTGGTAAAAAATATGCAACAGTTGGTTTTGATATTAATCAATTGCGAGTTGATGAACTAAAAACAGGGCACGATCATACTCTAGAAGTCAGTGATGATGAATTAAAGGCTGCGACAAGATTAAGCTATACAGCTGATATTGAAGAAATTAAGCAATGTAATATTTATATCGTCACAGTACCGACACCGATTGATGAATATAAGCAGCCTGATTTAACCCCTCTGGAAAAAGCCAGTGCTTTATTAGGGGAGGTGATTAAGCAAGATGATATTGTTATTTATGAATCCACTGTTTACCCAGGTGCCACGGAAGAAGTCTGTGTGCCTATTTTAGAGCAGGTTTCAGGTCTGGTTTTTAATCAGGATTTTTTTGTTGGTTATAGCCCAGAGCGTATTAACCCTGGTGATAAGGAACACCGAGTTACTAATATTTTAAAAGTAACGGCAGGCTCTACCGAGGCCGTTGCGGAAAAAGTGGATCAACTTTATCAAAGTGTTATTACTGCAGGCACACATAAAGCCAGTAGTATTAAGGTAGCAGAAGCAGCAAAGGTTATCGAGAATACTCAACGGGATGTTAATATTGCTTTAATTAATGAACTTGCTTTGATCTTTAATCGTCTGGATATTGATACTGAAGAAGTCTTGCTCGCTGCAGGCACAAAATGGAATTTTTTACCTTTCCGTCCTGGATTGGTAGGCGGACATTGCATAGGCGTTGACCCTTATTATTTAACCTATAAAGCGCAATCTATCGGCTATAATCCTGAGATTATACTGTCAGGCAGGCGTATCAACGATGGTATGGGGGAGTATGTTGTTTCACGATTGATAAAGCTTATGTTACGTCATCGCATACACGTACAAGCGTCAAATGTTTTAATTATGGGTTTGACCTTTAAAGAGAATTGTCCAGATTTACGTAATACGCGAGTAATTGATATTATTAAGGAATTACAAACCTATGGCGTGAATATTCATGTCTATGATCCATGGGTTGATGCAGAAGAAGCATTTGCAGAATATGGTATAAAGCCAATAACTGCGTTAGAAGATGGTCAATTTGATGCCATTTTACTAGCGGTTGCTCATAAGCAGTTCAAGAAAATGAATATAAAGCAAATTAGAGCGTTAGGTAAGCCTGATTCTGTGGTTTATGATCTTAAATATCTGTTTCCCGCAGACCAGACCGACGAGCGGCTATAATATGAAAATAATGGTAACTGGCACCGCTGGTTTTATAGGCAATCATCTTGCACTAAAGTTATTAGAACGTGGTGATGAAGTCATTGGTATTGATAATTTAAATGATTATTATGATGTTAATTTAAAATTAGCACGCCTGGATCGTATAAAGGATTATTCTGGCTTTACAGATGTCAGGGCGGATATTTCCAATAGAGAACAGATGGAGCAGTTGTTTCGGGATCACCAGCCGCAGCGTGTTGTTAATCTGGCGGCACAGGCGGGTGTACGTTATTCAATTGAAAATCCTCATGCTTACATTGAGAGTAATATTGTAGGTTTTTTAAATATTTTGGAAGGTTGTCGCCATAATAATGTAGAGCATTTAGTGTATGCCTCCAGTAGTTCAGTGTATGGCGCGAATGAGACCATGCCTTTTTCGGTGCATGATAATGTTGATCACCCATTGAGCCTTTATGCCGCCTCTAAAAAATCAAATGAATTAATGGCGCATACCTATAGTAACTTATATGCATTGCCAACAACGGGCTTACGCTTTTTTACTGTCTACGGTCCTTGGGGCAGGCCTGATATGGCCTTGTTTTTATTTACCAAAGCAATTAAGGAAGGTAAAAAAATTCAGGTGTTTAACTATGGTAAGCATCGTAGAGATTTTACCTATGTGGATGATATTGTAGAAGGTGTGATTAGAACACTGGATAATGTTGCCCAGCCTAACCCAGACTGGAGTGGTAAAAATCCTGATTCGGGTACCAGCAAAGCACCTTGGCGTGTTTATAATATTGGTAACCAAAGTCCTGTAGAGCTAATGGACTATATCGAAACCTTGGAAAAATATTTAGGTAAAACGGCTGAAAAAGAGTTATTACCTTTACAGCCAGGTGATGTGCCTGATACCTATGCGGATGTTGAAGCACTGGTTCAGGATGTCGGCTACAAACCTGATACAACGATTGATCAAGGTATCGCTAAATTTGTATCTTGGTATGATAGTTATTATCAATAATTTATTGTGTAGAGCAGACTTTATTTAGTCTGCAATTATCAGCATATTTGGTTCTCGGTATAAATCCCCCAGGGTAGTATTTTGCTTGTCTTTTTTTCACCTTCCTTGTTGTGGTAACTTTACGTAGCTTACTGGAGCTACATCCGCACCTCGAAGATGAACAAAAATCCTGAGTCAAATGCACACTAATTTAATTCCCATTCCTTAGGAGCGTGCACGGAATAAGTTTGGCAACTGGCGCAGGATTTTTATTCGTATTCAAGACGTACACACGGCGCATAGCAAGCTACGTAACTATTTGTACAACGCAGAAAACGGATAAAAAGACAAGCGGAGTTGTCGAAGTTATTTCGTGCACGTTCCTTAGGGAGCTGGAAATAAATAATCGTCCAATATTGGGCAGGATTTTTGTTCGTATTCAAGGCGTAGTAACAGGTGCATAGCTGGCTACGTAACGGTTGCTACAACGCAGAAGACGGACAAAAAGACTCGCAATATTGGATGATTATTTGTTTCCATCTCCCTTATTATCGTACTGGTAAATATCATTGACTAAAGAAATACAAGCACCGTTAATTGCCCATGTTATTTATAGGTTGGGGGTCGGGGGGCTGGAAAATGGATTAATTAATTTAATTAATCAAATGCCTGCTGATAAATATCGACATATAATTATATGCCTGAAGGGTAGTACTCGGTTTCGTAAGCGCCTACAGCGCAAGGATGTGCAGATTATCGATTTACAAAAAAAGGATGGGCAGGACTGGCATTCCTTTGTTTCACTTTATAGAATACTGAAGCAGCATAAAGTTGATATTATTCACACTCGAAACCTGGCAACCATTGAATATCAGATTCCGGCTTTTCTTGCGCGAGTAAAATACCGAGTGCATAGTGAGCATGGCTGGGATACTTTTGATCCTGATGGTAATAATAAGAAATATCAAGTACTCAGGCGATTAATCAGTCCATTGATTCAGGTGTTTATTCCCTTGTCTTTGCATTTGCAAGCTTATTTGCTAGAAAAAGTGGGTATTTCAAAGCAGAAGATAACTAGAATTTGTAACGGGGTTGATATAAAAAAGTTTTACCCTGCAAAAGAAAAGCAAGCTGTGCCTGATTGTCCTTTTCAATTAGATGAAAAAAAGATCATGATAGGGACTGTGGGTCGAATGCATGGGGTAAAAGACCAGCTGACTTTAGTTCAGGCTTTTATTTTGTTATTAACAGCACATCCTGAATTAACGGGGATAGCCAATTTAATATTAGTGGGTGATGGCCCGCTTAAATTAAAAGCGATAGCATTGCTGGAAGACAGTCAATTGCAAAAATATGCCTGGTTATCGGGTGAACGTAATGATATAGCAGATATTATGCGCATACTGGATATCTTTGTTCTACCTTCACAGGCAGAAGGTATTTCCAATACTATTCTAGAAGCCATGGCAACAGGTTTACCTGTTATTGCGACCGCAGTGGGGGGCAATACAGAATTGGTTAAAGCGGATGAAACAGGGATATTAATACCTCCCTCAGATTCACAGGCTATGGCAGATGCCATGTTGTGTTTAATTGAAAATAAACACAAAAGGCAACAGCAAGGTAAGAATGCGTACCACAGGGTATTGGATAATTTTTCAATACAGGCTATGGTTAATAAATATACAGATGTATATGACTCTTTAGGACTAAAAAGGAAATAATAATATGTGTGGTATTGTTGGTATCTTTGATATAACAGCAAAACGTGAAATAAACCGTGATTTATTATCACGCATGAATGAAACACAATTTCATCGCGGTCCTGATGAAGGCGGATTACATATAGAAGCGGGCTTAGGTCTAGGGCATAGACGCTTATCCATTATCGACCTCTCTAGTGGGCAGCAGCCTATGCACAGTAAAGATGGCAATGTGGTACTGACCTATAATGGGGAGGTTTATAATTTTCCCGAATTACGTAAAGAACTAGAGGCTTTAGGCTATACCTTCAAAACGCATTGTGATACCGAAGTTATTGTATATGCATGGCAAGCATGGGGCGAGGATTGCGTATTGCATTTGCGCGGTATGTTTGCTTTTGCTATCTGGGATAGAGACAAGCAAACCTTATTTCTGGCTAGAGATCGACTTGGTATTAAGCCCTTGTATTATTCACAAACAAGAAGTGGGCATTTTATTTTTTCCTCAGAATTAAAAGCCTTAAAGGAGCACCCAGATTTACCGCGAGAAATGGATCCAGCTGCGATTGAAGAGTATTTTGGTTTTGGCTATATTCCAGACCCGAAAACGATTTATAAGGAAGTCTATAAGCTAGAGCCAGGCTTTTGTCTGAGTATTAAACGGGGAGCTAAATCTTATCAACCTAGACAATACTGGGATGTGAGGTTTAATGATAGTTTATCTGGGTCTGAGGAAGAGTTGAGCGAAGAGCTTATTAGTCGAGTGCGAGAAGCGGTTAAAATGCGTACCGTTGCAGATGTTCCCTTAGGGGCGTTTCTTTCGGGTGGAGTGGATTCCAGTGCTGTGGTTGCCATGATGGCTGGGTTAACTGATAAGCCGGTCAATACTTGCTCTATTTCTTTCGGTGATCCTGAATTTAATGAATCGCAGTTTGCGGCACAGGTTGCAGAGCAGTACCATACTTCGCATCGAGTGGAGCAGGTTGATCCTGAGGATTTTAGTCTGATTAATAAATTAGCAGGCATTTATGATGAGCCTTATGCCGATAGTTCTGCATTACCCACTTATCGTGTTTGCGAAATGGCTAAAAAACAGGCGACTGTGGTTTTGTCGGGTGATGGAGGTGATGAAAATTTAGCAGGTTATCGCCGCTATCGCTGGCATACCTATGAAGATCGTATGCGTTCAATTTTGCCAGATGGCTTGCGCAAGCCATTGTTTGGTTTTATGGGATATGCATATCCTAAGGCTGATTGGGCACCTAAGATATTTAGAGCTAAATCGACTTTTGAATCTATAGCACGAGATTCCATAGAAGGATATTTTCATAGTGTTTCAGTTAATTCCAATACTATTCGAGGCGCATTGTTTAGTGATCAACAGAAGAGCGATCTACAAGGGTACCAGGCTGTTGATGTTTTTAGGCGGCATAAACAAAATGCACCTGTCGGGGATGCTCAGTCTCTAGTGCAATACCTGGATATTAAAACCTATTTGCCGGGTGATATTTTAACAAAGGTTGATAGAGCGAGTATGGCTCATGCGTTAGAAGTCCGGGTGCCGCTTCTGGATCATGAGTTAGTGGAATGGATAGCGAGTTTACCGCCTGATTTGAAGTTAAAGAAAAAAGAAGGTAAATATATCTTTAAGAAAGCACTGGAGCCTTATTTGCCAAAGGATATTTTATATCGCCCAAAAATGGGCTTCGGTGTACCTTTAGCCAGCTGGTTTAGAGGGCCCTTGAAAGCGCAGGTAAGAGATTCTCTTTTGGGAGAAAAGATGGGGGATTGTGGTCTGTTTAATCAGCAATTTTTAAATAAGGTCGTGGATCAGCATCAGAGTGGATTAAGAGATTATAGTACTACTATATGGTCTTTACTGATGTTTGAATCTTTTTTATCTCGTCAATGACGTAAGCGTTTTTCTGTGCTATTATTACACACAGGGATCTAATGCTTTAAATCCATTTTATAATGACTTATGTGTAACATATTGTTTTTTATGGTGTATTAGATGGGGCAATCAGAAAATTATGGTTTGTTTGATTTTTATATAGGGATATATCGGGAAGGTTGGTTTTTTCACAGAGGTTATAATATAATCAATTAACAGGTTTATATATTTGTCGGGCTGTCTAAATGGGATTATTGCTCACATGTAAAAAATAAACCTAATAATTCAATGTGTTACATGAAAATTATTTGCGAAGTTTGAGTGGTTTTTTTTATATTAAATTAATTTTAATATTTGTGTTGGAGTCCGCAAAAATATTCAAAAAATAAAACCCCTCATAAAGAGAGTGTTATAGTAATGCAAAATTAAAATTAATGGAAGTTTGCTATGAGTAATGATTTAGATAATAAAGTAGTTGAAAAGCAAGTGGTTGATGTAGGGATACCACAAAAAAGAGTTAATAAATCAAGACGTTCATTTGCAGCGAAAGGGATTATTGCACCTATTGTCTTAAGTTTAGCAAATCGTCCAGCATGGGGTGCTTCATTCAGGTGTACTGTGTCGGGATTTGATTCGCTTGCAACAATAGGCTCAGGGATAGCCTTGGCTGAGGTTGCAGCGATGTGTGATTATATGTCAGTGAATGATGTCTTCAATAATATGGCTGTAGATGTTGATGCATTAGTAAGCACTATTTTTCCTACATGTGCAAATTTGATTGTGCCTCTTGACTTAACAGTTGGGGAAGCACTTCAGGGAGAAAGAAGCGTTGATGAGATGACTACGCGTCTGGTGGCCGCTCATTATAATCAGCCGCCGTTAGGTACTAATCCGTTTGGCAATACTCCAGTTGAAGATGTTTTCTGTCATATTGCGCAGAACGGTGCTTGGACACCCTTTAATTTTGGTGGTCTTATCTTAAACGGTATGGAGATTTATAATTTTCTTGGTTATGTAGGTATTAAATAGTAAGCATTAAAAAGAAAATTGTGAGATATCGTATCAATGGAGCGGTGACAACTGTTTTTTGGGGTATGGAGTGTGTCATTTACCATCATGATTCTGGTAATACGCATTTGTTGAATGATGTACCTGAGGTTTTATTAAAACGTTGTTTATTAACAGTTCCTTATGATCTGAGGGACTTACAAAAAAGTATTCAGCAAGGCACTGAATTTACAGAGCAGGATTGGTCGGAATATATAAACCAATTGTTGGCGATATTGTTAAAAAAAGACTTAATTGAACAATTAAATTGAAATTACAGCAATTGGCGATCTTTGAGGTCGTAGAGAAATTAACAGAAAATGGTTTAGTATTACAGGCTGGCTCTTTTAGCTTCTGCATTCAGACTCGGTATCATTCAATCGCAGCAAGTATTTCAATTCTTTATGCTGATTTTGAAGTTCTGGATAATGAAAATGAAACTATTTTTGTCGATTTTCATGTCTCAATAGAACCTGTTAGCCATTTTAATAAATATTTTTCCAGAAAAGCCGTATTTCTCTTTGATGGGTTTGCACCTTTCAATGCCTTACCTAGTCAGCATGCACCTGCTATTATTGAATGGGGTATGAACTGGTGTGTTTCAAGTCAAATTAATACTCATTTGATTATTCATGCAGCTGTTATTGAGCGTTCAGGCTATGCTGTTATTATGCCAGCACCCCCCGGTTCGGGCAAAAGCACCTTAACTGCTTCGTTGATACAAGAAGGTTGGCGTTTGTTGTCTGATGAGTTAGCCATCATTGATATCGAAAATTCCCTTGTGCAGCCTTTTCCTCGCCCTGTTAGTTTGAAAAATCAGTCTATTGATATCATCAAAAATCGTTACCCCGCAGTTGTTTTCGGTCCGGTTTCCACTGATACATCAAAAGGAAATGTTTGTCATATAAAGCCGCCGCTATTGGGGGTGCAGCAACAGTCGCGTGCTTGCCCGATAGGCTGGGTTATTTTTCCCAAGTATGAGCAGGGTGCTGCTGCTGAGTTAAAAAATCTAGGTAAAGGTCAGGCATTAATTGATGTAGCCACTAATGCTTTTAACTATAGTCGTTTGGGGAAATCTGGTTTTGATGTTTTACGCAAGGTCATAGATAATGCATCTTGCTATCAATTTAGGTATGGTGAGCTTGATGAGGCTATCGCGATTTTTGCTGCGCTTGAACCTACGGTGGATAAAGGGTGATAAATTCTATTTTAGTCTCTGTACTAAGGGGGGATCAGCTCATGGATAGCCTAAGCTTGTCTCAGTGGGATTTGTTGATCCGACAAGCTAGAAAATCAATGTTAGTGGCGAAGCTCTATTATTTAGCTGATGAGCAATGCCAGTTGAGTAAGGTTCCAGTATCTGCTTTACGTTTTTTGCAATCAGCCCGCGTCCATTCTACTAAGCAATATACTGATTTGCTTTGGGAAATTAAACACTTAGACATTGTTGCAAAGCAGTTGGCTTATCCTCTGGTTTTGCTAAAAGGGAGTGCATATGCTATTGCTGGTTTGAGTGCAGCGAAGGGGAGGATATTTGCTGATATTGACCTGATGGTTGATAAGGTAAGCATTAGTGCTACCGAAAAACAATTAATGCTAAATGGTTGGGTGTCTTCAAGCAAAGATGATTATGATCAAATATACTATCGTAAATGGATGCATGAGATACCGCCTATCCGGCATATATTTCGTGGCAGCGTTCTAGATGTGCATCATAACATCATTCCCCTGACAGCAAGAAATTCGCCTGATGCCACTTTGCTAATGGCTCAAGCTTGTCCTTTGAAAGGATATGATTTCTTAAGTGTTTTGTCACCTCTGGATATGATTATTCATAGTGCGACTCATTTATTTTATGATGGTGAGCTCAATCACGGCTTAAGAGACCTGGTTGATCTTGATGCGTTGATTCGTAGTAACCAGAAAATAGTAGAATTTGAAACAAAATTGTTGTTGCGTGCCTTTGAATTAGGCTTACAGCGACCTGTTTTTTATGCATTTCGTTATACTCATATCCTATTACATACTCCAGTTTCTAAAACGATGCTCAAGGATTTACAGCGAGCATCACCTAGTAAAGCTCTTTTAACAATAATGGATTTTCTTTTTTTAAGAGTGCTTATGCCAGATCACAAAAGCTGTAATGATCGTTGGACAGGCTTTGCCCGATGGGCAATATATATGCGTGCACATTGGCTCAGGATGCCGTTATTCTTGTTAATTCCGCATTTACTACGAAAAAGTGGTATGCGTTTTATCGGCAAAGGCCATCATGAAAAAAAATAAATAATGAAAATTCTGCATATTTTGGATCATTCTATTCCATTGCATAGTGGTTATACTTTTCGCACTTGGGCTATTTTACAGCAGCAGCGAGCATTAGGCTGGCAGACATTTCATCTGACTTCTGCCAAGCAGGGCATTACTGAGCAGGAAATTGAAGAGGTTGATGGGTTGCGCTTTTATCGTACTTCACAAACGACAGGGTTTATGGCTGCGCTACCTTTTGTGAATCAATGGATGATTGTTAAATCATTGCAAAAACGCCTGGATGCAGTCATTGCAGAAACAAAACCTGATATTCTTCATGCGCATTCACCCGCTCTAAATGGGCTGGCTGCATTAAATGCAGGTAAAAAACATAATATTCCCGTAGTTTATGAATGCCGAGCATTCTGGGAAGACGCTGCTGTTGACCATGGAACCACCAGAGAAAAGAGTCTGCGCTACCGTGTAACCCATGCATTGGAAACATACGTGTTTAGGCAGGCAAGTGCGATTACTACAATTTGTGAAGGTTTGCGAAAAGATATAATGCAGCGCGGTGTTGCAGAAAAAAAAATCACTGTTATTCCCAATGCAGTCGATATAGAAAAGTTTAGTTTTACTGGGATCGCAAATCCTGAGCTTAAGCAAGAATTAGACCTGCAGGGAAAAATTGTTCTAGGTTTTATTGGTTCTTTTTATGCTTATGAGGGAATTCCGCTGATCTTGCAAGCATTACCTCAGATTCTTAAGCAACAGCCGAATGTAAGAGTGCTTTTAGTGGGAGGTGGGCCACAAGAGCAATTAATTAAGGATAAAGTTAAGCAATTACAGCTTGAAGCGAGTGTAATTTTTACGGGTAGAGTGCCTCATGATCAGGTTCAGGATTATTATAAGCTAGTAGATATTTTTATTTACCCTCGCTTATCTATGCGCTTAACTAACTTAGTAACGCCTCTTAAGCCTCTGGAGGCAATGGCGCAAGGGCGTTTAGTGGTTGCATCTGATGTCGGTGGTCATAAGGAACTAATCAAAGACCAGCAAACTGGTGTGCTTTTTAAAGCCAATGATGCTAGTTCATTAGTCGAGTGTGTTCTTGATTTGATAGGGCGTCCTGAGTGTTGGGATAAAATGCGTCAAACAGCCAGATTGTATGTTGAGCAAGATAGAAACTGGCCGAAAAGTGTTGCAAACTATCATCATGTGTATTCTCTGCTACTTTAATACTTGAATTCCAGGCTTTTAGAAATGGGAATTAGTTGTGTTGATGCAGGATTTCTATTTGTCTTTACTGTGCTAATTCAATATATTTTGATATCCCGTCTGAGGAGCGTGCGCGACACGCTTTGAGTAACTGACTTGTCTTTTTCGGTGTTGTACAGCCAGTTGCATGGTTTGCTAGGGAATGGGGATTGAATAAGTTGTGCAATTTGACGCAGTATTTTTGTTTGCCTTCAAGGCGCGGTAACAGGCGCATAGCTAGCT
>CAZLLL010000005.1:0-21874 GCA_964560255.1 uncultured Methylomonas sp. | reverse complement strand
ATGCCTATACATGGTCAACTATTCGTTATGTTGAAAGAAACCCTGTTCAGGCAGGGATGATAAAAAAAGCAGAGGAATACCCATAGTCAAGTGGTGCCGCACATTGTTGCTTGAAAGTTGAGCCCTTTCTAGCAACATTGCCTGATTCCAGCGTTTCGGCTAAAATTGAGTCCATTTTTTTCATCGGAAGAGTCCAATCCCATACGAATTGTAATTGTAAGAATAGGGCTCGACTCAATTTTATCCGAAACTCTGGATTCAATGGAAGGCATTTCTCAAGAATACTGGTCTGAGTGGTTGGCATTGCCTGCAATTAAAGGGGACGCTACCCTTTAATTGTAAATTGTTGTACACTACACCTTATGCCTAGATTAGCTAGAAGTGTATTTTCAAATATCCCTCACCATATTACCCAGCGCGGTAATCGTCGTGAAGATGTGTTTTTTACCGATGATGATAGATTGCTCTATTTAGAATGGCTTCAGTTTTATTGTGAAAAATACAATGTCTCCACCCTTGCTTATTGTTTGATGAGCAATCATATACACCTTGTTTTAACACCTCATTCTGAAAGTGGCTTGCAACAGGTATTAAAACCACTACACATGCGCTACGCTCAACATATTAATAAAATCAAAGGCTGGAAAGGTCATTTGTGGCAAGGTCGGTTTTTCTCGTCACCATTAGATGATGCCTATACATGGTCAACTATTCGCTATGTTGAAAGAAATCCTGTTCAGGCAGGGATGATAAAAAAAGCTGAGGAATACCCATGGTCAAGTGCTGCCGCACATTGTGGCTTGAAAGTTGAGCCCTTTCTAGCAACATTGCCTGATTCAATGGAAGGCATTTCTCAAGAATACTGGTCTGAGTGGTTGGCATTGTCTGAAAATCAAAATATGATCGCCGTTATTCAGCGAAATATAGAAAAAGGGCTACCTTGGAATGGGGATTTAATAACTTGTGTATTTAAACCCCAAGCCATTCAAGCTATTATTTAAGTGTAGGGATAGCACACTGACAAAGCCCAGTTGCTTACAACACGATGAGACCTCTAGCGCCAGTGATATAGCTAGCGGCATAATGTTGGGGTTCGTACCTAGGCTGTCGAAGCCCCATAACCTACACTGTAGAGATTGTTTAAATTCAATGCCTTAAGGTTTTTAAAAACGAAAAATATCGAAAAAAACAGGCTCTTCAACCCCCTTTTATTTTACCACTCAACCACCAATCAATGACTTAGGAAAAATAAATTATTTATTATCACCTATTTTATCAGCATTTTGTCCTTAATATTTTCTCGGCTTTTGTATTGATATTTAAAATAAAATAAGAATTTTATCAAAAAATAGAATTTTAAAAAAATATAAGTTACTAATTTAAAATAATAAAATATTGACCAGATAGTTATTTTTTAATATTATGCTAATAATGTTCAAAACAAGAAACATCTAAAAAGAGAGGTTTATTTTAACGTCTAAAGTCAGTACTTCGACAGCCTAGTTCGTACCTCACCCACAACCTACACAGAGCTTGTGCATATTTCCAGTACCGGTTATAGACGGCAGTCAGGGAAGTGGAAAATAATAATCATCCATTGTGAAGTGTGAACCTTTTTGGGTTGAAATCCGCATTTATTGTTTATATAAAATTATTCAAAAATTGCATGCGTTTCTTTTGAGCATTGACTAACATCTTTATCCGTTAATAGGCATTGTGCGTAGGGTGGAATAGCGTTAGCGTTTTCCACCTTTGGTAAGGTCACCCAAAAATGCCGGAAAACGCTAGCGCTATTCCAGCCTACGATAAAGGAGGTGATTCTACTGACAGGAACGGATAATTATTTTTTTCCATGTCCCTAAGTGCACATGTTATTAAATTCTCATTCCCTTGTGGGAATGATAAATTTATTGATCGACTTGAAGTTGTAGCAAAGAGATCGTTACGATACAAGCCGCAGGGGCGACCCTTTAAAGAAATTAAAGGGTCGCGCTCCCTTTATCTTCTTTATCTTTCTAATTTGATACGCGCAACCATCGCTAGAGCAGCCTGTATCAGTGACAAATTACCACGCCACCTTAGCTTTATGTCGACCGTGCAGTTGATGCGTAACATAGCTAGTTTATGTATCACTATGACAACAAATGCTTTAAGAAAGTTACTACCCGCTCTTTTAACCACAATAACTCAAACGGTAGTTGGGCAACAAAAAAGACCCAATGAACCTAGAGTTATTAAGCGAAGAGCTAAAGCTTATTCATCGATGCAAAGTCCTGGATTTAACTTGACACGATCCCGTCTTAAGTGGGTAGCCCAAGAATGTTTAGAGTACTATAACTCGATCCTCAAGTTTTCAGCTATAACTGAGCTAAGGAATAGTGAATTCTGTTAGTGATATATTCTAAGTATTTGATTATTAACAAAATATCCGTTTTCTTTATAAGTAAAATTACATTTAAAATCAGTTGGTTATAAAAACTTGAGGGTCGAGTATAAAGATCCATCAAACAAGAATTTAGAAGGTATGATTGAATAGTGGAGGACTTTCAGTCCAAGAGCAATCTATGCACTTTCAGTGCATAGTGGTTGAATTCCCTTTATTTAGTTGTCGAAGTTATTTCATGCACTCCTTAACAACTTGTAACATTTTTTTTATAGCTCTCGACAATACCCTATGCTAAATTTCATTCTTCTGTCACCAATTTAACACAGGATAAAAGAGAAAATAAGCTGTGTAGCCTCGCAGTTAGAAGCCGCTGTTTTACCCATTAAGATGGCATTCTATGTGTCCCGTTTAAAAATGCTAGTCTCTTCTTGAATTTAACTAAATATAATAAGGATTAAATTGAACACAAAAAAAAATGGTTCTTTTCCCTTTGGCGTGATGAAATAAAAATATAATAATCAATAAGTTATATAGTACTTAACCAAGTCTGTAGAACCCATTTGTAACCAGTTTTCGAGAGTCGAAATGCCACAACAACGTTGCTATTACTGAGTTCTTCAAGAAAACTGCTGTTAAATCCAAGAATAATATCGAAAATAATGGTTATTTTTTAGAAAAACTCCAGACTCAAATATCATGTATCATATTGTTTTTCAATTACTTTATTGATCACGCCAAAAGGAAAAGAACCAAAAAAATACTAGCCCTGTCAATTCATTCACTGAATGGGGCTTATTAGAAGAAGTTATTGTTGGCAACCCAAGTAACGCTTTTGCTACATTTTGGGATCCTGCTGACAAATTAGTTTATAGCCCCGCTGAGTTAGCTGAAATTGAACAGTATATAACGCTAGGACAGCCTTACCCTCAATCTTATGTAGATGCTGCAAGTGAGGCAGTCAACCGTTTAGCGGTATTACTTAAATCAGAAGGCGTTATTGTAAAAACAATCACTGAGGTTGGATATTGCAAAGCTTTTTCAACCCCTAACTGGGAAACCAAAGGCGGTTTTTGTGCGGCTAATCCACGTGATCCTTTTTTAATCATTGGCGATCAAATTATAGAAACGCCCATGAGTTCCCGATCACGCTACTTTGAAGCCCATGCTTATCATGATTTATTTAAAGATTATGCAAATCAAGGTGCGCGTTGGGTATCAGCACCTAAACCACAGTTACTTGATGTACTATACAATCAAGATTATGCAGCTGAAGATTCAGCAACACCCTATGTCCTCACTGAATTTGAACCTATTTTTGATGCGGCTGATTTTGTTCGCTGTGGGCGTGATATTATTGGACAATTAAGCCATGTCACTAATCAATCAGGGGGTAATTGGCTGCAAAATCATCTAGGTGATGAGTACCGTATTCATCTCATTCAAAGTCTTGATCCTAAACCTGCTCACATTGATACCACCTTAATGCCACTTGCACCAGGTAAAATATTGGTTAACCCAACGTTTACTAATATTAATCAATTACCTGAATTGTTTAAAGCCGCCGAAATTTTAGTCGCTCCTGAACCTATTCCTTATCAAACTAAACCAAGAATGATGAGTAACTGGATTAGTATTAATACCCTAATGTTAGATGAAAAACGTATTATTGTCGAAGAACGTCAAAAACCTTTAATTAAAGCCTTAAAAGCATGGGGATTTAGTCCGATTCCCTGTGCCTTTGAAGATTACTATCCTTTTATTGGCGGTTTTCACTGTGCAACATTGGATGTACGAAGACAAGATACACTTAACGTTTATTTTTAAGAGAAGCCAATGAAAATAGAAATATGTTTAAATGAAAATGAGATTCAAGAGATTCAACAGCTTTTAAAGGGATTGACTGAACAGGTTTCTTCACCAGAAGACCCAAGCTTTATTCATAACGCTACGGTATTTGCACACCAACTCCCTTTACGTTTAAAGCAATTTTTAAACGACTTTCGTTTATGTGCTGCCTCAATCCCTGCGATTTGTCTTATTTCAGGTTATCCGATTGATGATAAAAAAATTGGTTTAACACCAGAGAATAGAGAACAAAAGAATGACCAAGCAAAAACCTTTGAAGAACAGGTTTTATTTGTACTGTGTAGTACGTTATTGGGTGATATATTTGGCTGGTCTAGTCAGCAAGCAGGTTATCTTGTTAATGATGTTTTTCCCGTCAAAGGGCAAGAGCTAGAGCAAATGGGGTCTAGTAGCAGGCAAGAATTAATGTGGCATACAGAAGATTCCTTTCATCCTTACCGGGCAGATTATATTGGTTTAATGTGCTTAAGAAACCCATATCAAGCGGCAACAACAGTGGCATCTAATCATGGCCTTTCTTCATTAACTGAAAAACAAAAACAAATATTATTTGAGCCACGCTTCGTATTTCGTTCTGATGATAGTCATCTTGAAAAACATCAAGCATCTTCATTTGGAGGAAAAAAAGAAGCACAAACCGCTGATTTTTTGAAAAAAGCCTGTGAAAAAATCAACGAGATGAATGAAAAACCTCAAGCTGTCCCTGTATTATTTGGAGATAATGTTTCGCCTTATCTTTGTGCCGATGCAATTTATTTAACTGGCATTGATGAGGAAGCAGAACAAGCAGCACAAGCAATGATTAATCTTATTAATACTGAATTATCCGACCTAATATTACAAGCAGGCGATATTTGTTTTATAGATAATTATCGTGCTGTACACGGACGACGACCTTTTACCCCCAAATTTGATGGTACAGATCGATGGATGCAACGTCTAAATATTACCCGTGACCTCAGAAAATCACGTGATATGCGTACCTCTGATATATCGCGTTTTATTTTTTAACATTAACGTCTGTAAGCCCTTTAAATACTTCATTAGGGAATATTAATAGGCGTGGGTATTATCCTAGGCTGTCGAAGTACTGACTCTAGACGTTAAAATAAATCTCTCTTTTTAGATGTTTCTTGTTTTGAACATTATTAGCATAATATTAAAAAATAACTATCTGGTCAATATTTTATTATTTTAAATTAGTAACTTATATTTTTTTAAAATTCTATTTTTTGATAAAATTCTTATTTTATTTTAAATATCAATACAAAAGCCGAGAAAATATTAAGGACAAAATGCTGATAAAATAGGTGATAATAAATAATTTATTTTTCCTAAGTCATTGATTGGTGGTTGAGTGGTAAAATAAAAGGGGGTTGAAGAGCCTGTTTTTTTCGATATTTTTCGTTTTTAAAAACCTTAAGGCATTGAATTTAAACAATGTCTACAGTTTAGGTTATGGGGCTTCGACAGCCTAGTATTATCCTCTGTATCTTATTTACAAGAGTTTCAAATTCAACAATGCCATTATGTAAACAAAAAATATTGAGCAATGCGTCAAAAACAAATGGTAACCCAATGGTAACCTTTATTTAAAGAGATTATAAAATAATGAATAATACTAATCAGAATGCCTTTATTGATTTGTCAGAAAAAACACTGATGACAATGGCACAACAACAAACAGGTTTATTTGATTGGGGAAATTTAAAATTTTTAAAGGGAATGCGTATATTATTAGAAGCGTGTCAAGACGAGGCAGAATTAAGTTATAAAGGTCAGCTATGGTTACAAAATGAGTGTGTACAATTACTTTCAAATCGATTACAAATTGAAGAAACCTTAAAAAATGACGTAATATGTGTAGCGCTGATATATCACGTTTTATTTTTTAATAGCCTATCGCTAATTTTGCTAACACTCTATTTATTATGATTCTTACTACACTGATTGCAGGAACGGCATTGGCATGGGTGGTTAAAAAACGTTATGCAAACCAACAAAAAGACATCAATAACAAAGAACTAAAGACTAATGATACTTTAACTCCCACTCTTGCTAATCAAGAAATAATATTGTTAGATGAAAATACAAACAATACCGAAGCATTAGACCCGAAAAAATTAGAAAAAGAAGTAGACCAAGCTTTTTATCTTGCCTCAGGTAATATGCTTCTAGCGGGAACAAGCTTGATATTATATCCATTGATTTGGCTCACAATTCCCATCGTTATTTATTCCGAACGTCTTTTTTTTAAAATAGCCTATAACTCTATCATTAAAGAAAAGCGTATAACCTCCTATGTGATTGATGTCTTCTTAGTCAGTGGTTTATTAGCCGGTGGATTTTTTTATACCGAAGTTATTGCCGCTTGGTTTGCGCTTTTGGGTCAAAAACTACTGATTAAAAGTGAAAATAATTCAAAGCAAAATATTGCTCAACTTTTTGGCGAACAACCCCGTTTTGTTTGGCTATTAAGTGAACAAAGCGTGGAAGTTGAAATTCCGATTGAAGCTTTAAAAATAGGGGATGTTATCTTAGTCAATGCAGGTCAAGTGATTGCTGTTGATGGAATCATTACAGAAGGTTTGGCTTCTATCGATCAGCATAAATTAACAGGTGAGTCACAACCTGTTGAAAAAGGAATAGGCGATATTGTTTTAGCCTCAACTATTGTGTTAGCAGGGCGTATTGGGATTAAAACTGAAAACACAGGGAAAGGCACAGTGGCAATGCAAATTGCTCAAGTATTAACTCAAACCACAGATTTTAAAGACTCTTTACAATCTCGTGGAGAAGCGATTGCCGATAAACTGACCTTACCCACTTTAGGTGTGAGTGCATTATTTTTACCTATTTTTGGATATACCGCATCACTGGCAGTTTTAACCAATACTTTTGGCTATAAAATGCGGTTATTTGCGCCTGCGAGCATGTTAAGCTTTTTAGATGTTGCCTCACAGCAAGGTATTTTGATTAAAGATGGACGTTCGTTGGAGATACTCAATCAAGTGGATACCATTGTGTTTGATAAAACAGGCACACTAACCTTAGAGCAACCAACGATAACGCAAATACATACGGTTAATCATTTATCAGAGAATGATGTACTTTACTATGCGGCAGGTGCAGAAGCTGGGCAAACACACCCTATTGCTAAAGCAATTTTAGCATTGGCTAATCAACGTCAATTAGTTATTCCTACCCTATCCAATGCCTGCTATGAAATGGGCGCAGGCATCCAAGTTCAAATAGATAAAAAAATAATTTATGTCGGTAGCGAGTCTTTTATGTTACTAAATAAGATTGATATTGCTGAATCGTTGAAAATAGCACAAATAAATGCACACGAACAAGGACATTCTGTCGTTTTTATTGCCTCTGACAGTTATATTATAGGAGCAATTGAACTTCAAGCCACGCTTCGCCCCGAGGCACAACATATAATTAATGTTTTAAAACAACGTAATATGTCACTGTATATCATTTCAGGTGACCATGATGCGCCGACTAAAAAATTAGCTGAAACCTTAGGTATTTCCAATTATTTTGCTAGTACTTTGCCTGAGGAAAAAGCCGCTTTAATTGGTCAATTACAAACTGAGGGTAAATCAGTGTGTTTTATTGGTGATGGTATTAATGATTCAATTGCTCTAAAAAAAGCCAATACCTCTATTTCACTTAAAGGTGCAGCCACAATAGCGACAGATACCGCGCAAATTGTATTTATGGATGGGGGCTTAACTCAATTACCTGCATTATTTCAATTAGCCTTAAAATATGAAGAAAACATAAAAAGTAATTTTTTAATTTCAACCATCCCAAGCTGTGTATGTATTGGTGGGGTGATGTTTTTTCATTGGGGCGTCGTAATGGGAATGGGGATTACCCTCAGCACCTTATTTGCAGGAATTGCTAATTCAACGATACCCTCACTCAAACAAAAAATGTTAAATAAATCCCCAAAAGTAAACGACAATCCTTTGTTGTTGGAAAGTTCCCAATATGATAAAGGCAAGTTAATCAAGAAATAATTCCTATAAAGGGGACGCTACAGCTTATGCCTAGATTAGCTAGAAGTGTCTTTTCAAATATCCCTCACCCTATTTCCCCGCGCGGTAATCCCCGTGAAGATGTGTTTTTTACCGATGATGATAGATTGCTCTATTTAGAATGGCTTCAGTTTTATTGTGAAAAATACAATGTCTCCACCCTTGCTTATTGTTTGATGAGCAATCATATACACCTTGTTTTAACACCTCATTCTGAAAGTGGCTTGCAACAGGCATTAAAACCACTACACATGCGCTACGCGGGCTTGGTTCTAACTTCGGCCACTTTTATTAAAAAAATATTCATGAAACTATTTAAGACTTTGTTTTACATCAATTTTAATCAGTTCTAAAAAATAATTTTAGTTAAAGTGGCCGAAATAAGAACTAACCCCCGCTACGCTCAACATATTAATAAAATCAAGGGCTGGAAAGGCCATTTGTGGCAAGGTCGGTTTTTCTCGTCGCCATTAGATGATGCCTATACATGGTCAAGTGCTGCCGCACATTGTGGCTTGAAAGTTGAACCCTTTCTAGCAACATTACCTGATTCAATGGAAGGCATTTCTCAAGAATACTGGCCTGAGTGGTTGGCATTGTCTGAAAATCAAAATATGATAGCCGTTATTCAGCGAAATATAGAAAAAGGGCTGCCTTGTGGGAATGATAAATTTATTGATCGACTTGAAGTTGTAGCAAAGAGATCGTTACGATATAAGCCGCAGGGTCGACCCTTTAAAGAAATTAATGGGTAGCGTCCCTTTTTTCCTTTTAGCATATAGGAGTAAGTATGATTCTTCAATTAATCACCCTGACAGGCGCACTTGTTGCCGGGTATAAAAGCTGGAACCGCCAAGATAAAAACCAGAACCAACGCATTCTTGATGAACAGACGCTGGTGAGCAATGCAAAAAAAGAGGGTGATGAAGAAAAAAATCTGGGTGCTTATTTATCTAATAAATTGGAGTCTAAGCAGCTCAAACCCTACGAAATTTTCAGCCTTTCTTCGGCGGTGGTTTTGTCTGGTATTGGGAACCTTTTTTATCTGCCGTTAACGTATCTTGCTATTCCTTTGTTTTTCTACCCTAACCGACGTATTTTTTTCGCAAGTTGGGACTTATTAAAGCAAGGGCGCGTAGATATTGAAACCTTGCTATCAGGTGCTTTAATCGGGGCTGTTATGGGGCAACATATTTTTATTGCCAGTGTGTTAGCACTGTTATATCGAATATCAGACGCGTTGAATGCTCGGGTGTTGCATGAATCTCACCTGCAATTAATGGATATTTTTGAACAGCTTCCCAAAACAGTCTGGCTATTGAAAGACGGGATGGAAATTGAGCTTTCTTTGGCTGAGGTAGCCGCTGGGGATATTCTGGCTATTAGTGCGGGTGAGGTTATTCCTGTCGATGGTAGCATTATCTGGGGAATGGCCGGCGTTGACCAACACAGGCTGACAGGCGAGTCGATGCCGGTGGAAAAAGGAGAAGGTGAAATAGTTTTTGCAATGACCTTGGTGTTGTCGGGTAAGATTCATGTGAAAGTCGATAAGGCGGGGGCAGAGACTAGTGCCATGAAAATTGCAGATATTCTCAATCAAACCTCAGAATATAAATCACTGACCAACTTACGTGCAGAAACTTTTTCCAGACATTTGGTGCATCCCGCACTCATTACCTCCGCTATTGCCTGGCCATTGCTGGGATTCAATGCAGCGATCGCGGTGCTTTTTGTACACCCTAAGAACCGCCTCTCTATTTCCGCCCCGCTTAGTTTACATAAGCGTCTTAATCAGGCCACAGAGCAGAATATTTTGATTAAGGATGGTCGCTCGCTGGAATTATTAAAGCAAGTTGATACTATTGTTTTTGATAAAACCGGGACACTCACAGAAGATCAACCGCATATCGGTTCAATTTATTGCCTGTCAAACGATAAAGAAGCGAAGGTTTTATATTTTGCTGCCGTAGCGGAACAGAAGCAAACACACCCTTTAGCTTTAGCCGTTGTTGCAGAAGCCAAGCGACAAAAATTATCCATACCAAACCCTGAACAGACTGAATGTCGACTGGGCTATGGTGTCAAAGCGTTACTCGATAAGCAGAGCATTCTAGTCGGCAGCGCTCGTTTTATGGAGCAGGAAAAAGTACCTATCTCAACGCGAGGTAAAGCACTCCAGACCCAGGCAGCGGAACAAGGCTATGGTCTGATCATGGTTGCTGTGGAAGGGCAGTTGATCGGTGCCATTGAGATGTTGCCAACGGTACGCCCAGAAGCAAAAAGGATCATCCAGCAGCTGAAACAAATGCCACAAATCAAGCATATCTGCATTATCTCTGGTGACAATGCCGCCCCTACGCATAGCTTGGCAAAAGAACTGGGTATTGATGATTATTTTGCGCAAACCTTGCCAGACCAGAAGGCGGACAAGATTAAACAATTGCAAGAAAAGGGCGCTTTTGTTTGCTTTATCGGCGATGGTATCAATGATGCCATCGCCATGAAACAGGCACAAGTGTCGGTGTCTTTATCGGGCGCGTCGCATATTGCTACGGATACCGCTCAGATTATACTGTTAAACCAAGGCATTCAGCATTTACCTCATATGTTTACGCTCGCCAATGGCTTTCATCATCATATGAATAATCAACTAGGGATGATGCTTAGCAGTAGTGTTTTTGGAATGGGGGCTATTTTTCTAGCGGGTTGGGGAATGGGAAATATTATGTTACTGAACCTTGGTGGTTTATTGGTCAGCTTAGGTTATTCATATATAGATAAGCCTGAACAGGATGACACGAATAAACTACCTGAACCCAAATAATTTTTATATTAATGAGGGCTTAGTTCTGCAGTGATTTAAAAATTAATGATGTCTCCTGCACCGCTTGCTAAGGCTTCTTGGTAAATATATTGCGCGATGACTAGGTCTTCTACTGGCAAGCCTAATGATTTAAATAACGTTATATCACTGGCTTTCCGACTCAATAAACCAGGTTCTATAAGCAGCTCGCCTAGCGTACTGACAATATGCTTGCGGGTAATAATCCCCTTTGCAAGGGGTAGTAAATAGTCGCCTGTTTCGGTGATAAAAGAGCCTATAGAATCAACGAATAATTTAGACGCTTTTAGGGTGTTGTCATCAATTTCACGCGCATTGGGTTTAACAGCACCAATCGAATTGATGTGAACGCCTGCTTTAAGCCATTTATAATCTATAACCGCTTGGGTTGAAGAGGTGGCCGTTACAATAATATCGGCGGCTTGCACCGCTTCCTCAGCATTGCGAGCAGGCTGTATCAAAAAATCAAACTCTGCTTGCATTTGTTCTGCCATTGCAGTCGCTTTCGCAACACTGCGTCCCGCAATGAAAACCTGTTGAAGATCTCTGACCGCTGCGATCGCTCTTAAGTGGTACTGAGCCTGTTGCCCTGTGCCAATAATCGCTAGCGCCTGAGCATTTTTCCGCGCTAATATTTGCGTCGCTAAAGCCGAAACAGCGGCGGTTCTATAATACGTTAATAACTCCGCTTCAATTATCGCCAGGACTCCCCCCGTCTGCCCACAAAACAATAACATAACGCCATTTCTAGCCCTTAAGCCTTGATGGGAGTTTTCCTTAAAAACGGTGAGAGCTTTCAGCCCATAGTAAGCCTCTGCTGCATTGTGTTCTATATAGGATGGCATAACAAACATCTTTCCAGCCGATGTTGAAGGATCCACAATAGTGCGCTGTGGTTCTTTTACCTTGCCTTGTGCTTTTGCAGCAAGAGCGGATTCCATTAATTCAATAGACTTTGGAATACTCAGCACTTTTTGTAAAAAGTTATTTTTAATGACGCGCATAATCAATAGCTATTTATAATATATAGGGGGCTAAAAACGGGGAATAAAGACGCGCTCATCTGATGCTTCCCAGTCATCAAAATTAGCCAGAGTTTCTGTCACCAACAATCGCTGTATCCACCTTGAGGTTCGACCTTGAGCATCAAATGTTGGCTGAAAAGCGGTTCTTGCATGTGCAGCTACTCTATTATCAATGACTAAACAACTGCCTGGTTCAACGGTTTCATATAATGCGACTTCTTCGAGTGCTTCCACCAGATTTTCGACTGCTTTTTGGGCTTTAATAGAATCTATTTGCGCAATCATATCGCCATAAAAAACCCCATTGACGGTTAAGTCGGGTGAATATTCCAGAATACATGCTCTGTAACTAGGACTTTCTTGCCCCTCTTGCCTCCATCTAGGCGGAAGTAGAAATTTGAATAATGGCTGACTTAATAGCACGATATCCTCTGGTTTCATCAGGGAAAGGGCTAATCTTATATCGCTTATTTTTGTTTGAGGGGGGGCTTCAGTTTGTTTTACCCCTGTGATTAGTAGAGCTTTTGGAGCGCGTTCTTTTCCAGAAGCGACACGGGCTGTGGTGTTTTCTATATGCCATTCCAGTGCTGTTTTAGCACCTAAACCTGTAATGTCACCTTCTGACCTTGGGTTAGGTATAAAATTACTGATTAAACCTTTACCTTCATGATGTATTGAATACGGCTCTCCAAACATACTCGCAATCATCGTCAGTAGATTTTCTGACAGGTAGTGAGCCTTCGCTATTTTTTTTCGACTATTCGCGCCTGCCTCAGGCAAGGGAATATTATCATCGACAGGTAAATTGGTTATCTTGATGGCAGCTGGTCCCTGACCGTTATGTGCTCTGCTTAATTCACTCAGTCTCTGAATATCCTTCCAGATAAAACTCGTTTCCTGTAAAACCTGCGTCATTTGTTCAACGTATGAATGAAAAGAATCATCAGGGTAACGGATGGGCAGTAGCATGTCCTTTAAATAATCTTTATAGGCATCGGGTAAACGAAAAACAGTAGGCTCTGTTTTTAATATATTATTTGTGTAAGTAGTCATTATTTTATCAACTTCAGGTTTTCATAGTAAACTGACAGCCATCACCCAATTCAATACCAAGCTCAGGGCCTGTTTTGGGGTGTTTTGAACTGATCAATATATTGTAGTGATTGGGTGTGTGTGTAATATCAAACCCGGCCAGTTTGCCACTACGTTGTCCAGCAATTTCAATATCCATGCCTTTAGCTAGCACGCCGCCCTTTTGAAATTCAATAAACCCCAGATACCAGGCATTGGCAAAATCAACAAAACCGTCTTCATTTTCCTTTAAATAAATTAACTCGTGAATTTCGCCTTGCTGAATGCAGCGGGTATTAAATTCACTTTGTAGCATATGCCGATTTTCATGGTAATGCCCCAAAAGCGCTACAAATGTGGTTTCAAGTGGTCTGAAGCGCATCAGTGAAATGTAATCTGGAAGGGTAATTTTTTTAATCATGGTTGTTTTTGCATAAATGGCTCAAAATCTGATTCAAGTCCCGTTTCTTTTAACCGACGCGCACACCAGTCATCAAACAATAAACTTTGTGCCTCGCTAAACGCTTCACCGCCTGAACCGACTTTTCCTTGACGAAAAAATTGACTCGACTCCTTTTGGTCAGGCAGGTAATTTTTTTGCATTTCCTTAAAAGCGGTCTTTTCTTTTATGAAAGCAAGTAACTCAGGGCTTAATGGATAGCCTAAAAACTCGGCAATTTTATGTACTTGATGGTCGTAATCTTGTTGTAATGCTTCATACCAAAGAAATAGAATATTATCGTCATGCCGATGTTGCCACCAACTGTTGACATGATTAAACCAATCTCCCCACACCCCTTTGCCACTCATGAATACCTTAAGAAAATGTGTCCAAGGACCTTTATAGTGTTTAAACGCTTGAGAAAAATGAAAAAAGGAAACCACAAGATCTTTAGGATGACGCGCAATATATATAAATTTACAGGGGTTGTTTTTAGGGTCGCCACCCACCGCCATGCTATAAGGGCCATGACTTTTTAATAATCTGGGCACAGCCACTTGAGGTTGTTGTGCATCCATATCAAACAGAGTTCTATCAAATTCCGGCCATAAATAGGATTCCTTTAATGACTTCGCGGTGGATTTTTTTCCTTGCTGAGTTATGAGTAGAGCAACATATAATACCCAGGTCGTCCCCGATTTGGGAAAGGACGCAATGGAAATATCGCCGGGGCGAGTTGGAAATGTGTTTGAAAATTGGTAAGAAGCAGACGTTATATAGTGAGCTAGCGGTATGGCTTGATCAACAACAACATCACTGTATAGATAGTTATGCAATTCGGCCTGCTTTTTTGCTTCTGTATCAAGCTGAAGTTTACTGAATGTTTTTATCATAATAGATTGTTTTTATTAACATTTAACACGGACTTTATCCATGATGCCGATATTGGATAGTACCTCATCATAAGTACAACCTTCATGGATAATTTTTGTGACAAAATTGCTTAACCTATCGAATACTTCGGGTAATAATGTTGCATTCATTAAGCCATTTTTACGGGGTGCGTTAATATTAATCCGTACGCAAGGTTCGGTGATCCCCATGCGACAGCCTGCGACGACATTTAAGCCCACGCTGCCTAATAATATATCGGCTAATTGCCAGCTATCTTCTATGCCTGCCTTTTGCAAAACAGCGTGACTAAAACCAAGCAACATAAAGGGACCATACTTGGCTTCACCAAAATGAAAAATGACTGGATGATCAAAATGGGCATTAGTACTCGCGATGTACTGTTTTGCCAAAACCTGCCCCTGCATCATCTCTTTTTGATTCTCCGTGAAATAGGAAAGCGGGGTATGCTCCAGTATGGCGCGCGCAAAAGCCGTGGTTTCTCGTTGAAATGAAACCACCAACTTGCTTTTAATCGTGGCCAGCCATGTTTGATCGCCTGAGGTTGCTACCCCTATTTTATAAGGCCCCGGTGCATGATGTGCTTTAGAAAGTCCTGTAATCGTTAGTGTTTGATCATGTAATAAATGTTGTTCACCCTGATGGTTGGCAATAACTGTTGCTAACGGCCGATGCTCATTGTGAATCCCTGTAAAAGCCGAATCAACAATGACTTTTACACCTTCTTCCACGAGTACTTGACCAATACTATCAAGCTCTGCTTGAGAATAATCAGGATTGAGAGGGTTACCTGGCATGGTAAATAAAACACCACAAAGTTCAGCACGATGTTTTTGAATAGCCCGCTTTAAAGAATCGGCAGTGATACGTCCATCCTTATGTAAATCTGCTGTAATACACTTTAATTGCAAATCAAATTTCTCTATATGCAGCGCATTGCTTTTATAAAAACCATCGGGGCAAAGAATGATGCCGCCTGGCTTATCCATAGCAAGCGTCATTAAAGCTGTTTCTAACATAATAATGCTGCTATAAGGGCAGACAACAATATCACCGGCGGTTAAATCGACTCCTTTATTGAGAAATTGTGGATACAATTTTTCTGCGGCTAATTGCTTTAGTATTGCTGGCTGAGATTTGCTATACATCGTGCCATTGTTTTCTAACAGGTTTGCCTCTTCTGATAATATTTGACGGGTTAATTCAAGTATCGCAGTTTGTGCATCAGGGTGTATAGAATAAGCCATTTCACCATGATAAATATCCAGAATATCAATGCCAGTCGCTTGCACTGTTGCTATCATTAATGACTTTCGCTTATTTATTTTTTGAATCAGTCTTGAGTATTGAGCAGTCACAGGCGTGTTATAAAGTAATTAGGGAATTTGAAATATGATTGATATTTTTCTTTTGGGTATTATAGTCAAATATAGAGGGCTGTTATCGGTACCCTTATATATTTGGCCAAAAGTAGTGGACACTTTTGAATATCATTAAAAATGAAATACGAAAGGTAGGGGGGCATTCTACGAAAAAATATACTGACACCAAAAGTGTTCACTGAGAAATGAAGGGAGCCCTGTTATCGTTATTATTTCCTACACCTATTGCTGAGAGCCTATGCCAATTTGTTCTAATATGTCATTTAATATGCTTGCAGTAATAGGTAGATAGGGTGGAATGAGTAAATCTGCATGGAAGCCTTTAGCCCTATAAGCTTTATATTTTCCTTCAGTATAAGGTGTCCAATCAAAACTAACAGATTCTCGGGTGCCATCATCGACCGCTAATAAATTATGAATATTGGCTTGAATAATCGGCTCCATTTTCATATGGCTTAGAAAATAATGAAATGCAGCGGTTCTTTTTTCTGTTTTTTTATAGGCAATTTTATTAGCGACCAAATATTTTATTTGCTCTGGCAAATAATGCTTTTTTCTGCTTTTTAGCATGAACTCTTTAAAATCGAATGGCTGCATTTCTGGCTCAATATAGCTATCGGCAAAAATAATATCACTAACGACCTCACCTTTTGATTCCAGATAGCGGGCTGCCTCAAAGGCTAAATTTCCCCCAGCGGAATAGCCAAAAAGAACATAAGGGCCTGTAGGCTGCTGCTGTTTAATCTGCTGGTAATAAATCGCCATACGCTGATCCGACTCAATAAAATCAAAGCAATAAAACCTGACTTGAGTACAGATTGCCGCTAATTTTTGGTAGCCTAGAGCTAGGCCAAAAAATGCGGGAAAAAAAAACAGCGTTGGGCTCGCCTCTTGATTAAAAACGATACCTTGCTGATGCTGTTTTAATACTGTACTCGAAAGCTTAGACGAAGAGCTTAGCACCTTCATATCATGCTTACTAGCTACTTGTGATAAAGAGTCGTTGACTAGAAAAACAGCCAGTTTCTGGGGCGTTGGATAGCTATAAAAAGCACTTGGTGATAGCTCAATGGCATAAAAAACCGTTAATTCATGAGCCAATTGAGTCATCATAATAGAGTCTATCCCTAAGGCGACAAATGTACTCTCCGCCTCTACGGCTGCTTCTAAGTACAATAAGTTTTGTATGAGTGACGCTATTTTTTGAATTACGGCAACGCCTAGCTGTGTTTGAGTCGATTGCCTAGCCGTGCTTGCGGAGGGTTGAGCAGATTGATATTGACCTTTTGGCAGCCCTTGTTGTATTAACGATTGTTCCACAATACCCGCGATATTTTTATGCTTAGTTGAGTGAAGGCTGAACTGTTCTTTTAACTGGTTTTTTAAAATTTTTCCAACAGCACTTCTGGGTAAACTATCCAAAAGATAAACTCTTTTAGGGACTTTATAATAGCTGAGTTTTGTGGCACAAAATTGTAAGATTGAGGATTCTGAAATAGGTTGGGTGACCACGATAATAGCAGCAACCAGTTCTTCTACCTGCTCATCGGGAAGACCGATAACGACACATTCTTTAAGTTCGTCGATTTGTAGCAAAACCTGTTCAATCTCAAAAGGGTCTACTTTTTTGCCTGCGACATTGATAAATAAGCTTTTTCTTCCCGTAATATATAAATTGCCTTGTTGATCAAACTTACCCATATCTCCAGGAAAAAACCAACGATCCTTAAACATCTGTGTATTCAGTTCTGTTTCACCTAAATACCCTGCCGTGATGGCATCGCTTTTTATTTTTATCTCTCCTTCTTGATTGGCGGCTAGTTGTTTTCCTTCTGGATTGACGATGACAATTTCAGTGCCGTTAAAGGTTTGCCCTACAGACTGAAGGTCTTGAAATCCATCTTTCAATAAATTTGCAGCGACAGCCCCTGTTTCAGATGAGCCATAGAGTTGATTAATAGAGATAGAAAATTTATTTTTGAAGGTTTCAGCAGTTTCTAAATTGAGTTTTGCGCCAGCAGAAAGACAAATTCTCAGCGTATCAAGATTAGGCGTCTTGTCAATCAATGCCTGATTTAACAGCTCATACATCAAAGGTACCCCTATAAAAACCGTTGCTTTTTCGGTCGCTATTGTATTGAGCACTTGATTGGGAATAAAGTGTGGTATGAGATACAAACAGGCATTGGCACGAAGTGCCGCAAAGACTGCATTGACAAGCGCATAGGCATGAAACACGGGAGCGGGGCAGATAAAGCGGTCATCTTGCGTATAATTGAAAGCATCAAACAAGCCGTTTAATTCGCTTTGAAAATTTTTATAGCTTCTACTGACTATCCGCGAAACACCACTGATGCCAGAGGTAAAGGAAACAATGAATTCCTGATCCGTAGAGGGGGTAGCTATGCTATTGATTGCGTGTTCAGACACTTTATTATGAATTTTGCACACAATAAGATTTCCACAATCGCTATCAGTCAGTTGATGAACCGTACTGTATGGATAAGCTGTCTGTTCAAATAAGGGCGTAGTGGTATCACTAAGCAGAAGGTATTGGAGATTTAATTGCGTAATGTGTTGTTCTAATTCTGCGGCAGTGGCTTCACTATTTAGTAAAACGATACTGTGTTGTCTATTGTGAATGGCTAATAAAGAGGCTATAAATAAGGGTTCATTACCCATGCAAATGCCAATTCTTTGCTTAATGTCAAGTTGCTTAATTATATTGGCTATAAAAGCACTTTTTTCTAATAACTGAGCATACGTTATTACCTTGTCTTGATAGACGATAGCGGGGTTATTTAAGTTATTTTTATCAAAATCAAATAATTGAATAGACATATTTAGCATATTTAAATTTAAGACATTCCAGCTCTAGAATTCAAAAAGGGCATTAACCTCGATGGGAGTGGCGTAAATTCAGGCCTTTAGATCAGAGTCTGTGTCAAACAAGCCCTCATCTACGCATAGGCATCTTTAAAAGTGATCAATTTAGCATGCTTTCCCTTTTCCTAACGACACAATAATTGTTACTTTTTGTTAAGATATGGTATAAAGGACATAAGGGGACGGTATCCTTTAATAGGTAATTATTGTATACTACAGCTTATGCCTAGATTAGCCGAAGTGTATTTGCAAATATCCCTCGCCCTATTACCCAGCGCGGTAATCGTCGTGAAGATGTGTTTTTTACCGATGATGATAGATTGCTCTATTTAGAATGGCTTCAGTTTTATTGTGAAAAATACAATGTCTCCATTCTTGCGTATTGTTTGATGAGTAATCATATACCCTACATTCCGCGCATTAAAAATCAATAGGTTATATTAATTTTGTTGGAAAAATCTGTTATTTTTCGCTAATTTTAAGCTATTTTCTGCTTGATTTTTCTAAAATACTGATATAACCTACTGATTCTATGTTTTTTATTATAATCAAAAAATGCATTCTGCAATGCGCGAAATGTAAGATATACATCTTGTTTTAACACCCCATTCTGAAAGTGGCTTACAACAGGTCTTAAAGCCACTACACATGCGCTACGCTCAACATATTAATAAAATCAAAGGCTGGAAAGGCCATTTGTGGCAAGGTCGATTTTTCTCGTCACCATTAGATGATGCCTATACATGGTCAACTATTCGCTATGTTGAAAGAAATCCTGTTCAGGCAGGGATGATAAAAAAAGCTGAGGAATACCCATGGTCAAGTGCTGCCGCACATTGTGGCTTGAAAGTTGAGCCCTTTCTAGCAACATTGCCTGATTCAATGGAAGGCATTTCTCAAGAATACTGGTCTGAGTGGTTGGCATTGTCTGAAAATCAAAATATGATCGCCGTTATTCAGCGAAATATAGAAAAAGGGCTGCATTGTGGGAATGATAAATTTATTGATCGACTTGAAGTTGTAGCAAAGAGATCGTTACGATATAAGCCGCAGGGTCGACCCTTTAAAGAAATTAAAGGGTCGCTTCCTATCCCAATTATACATTTTTTGCTCATTTTAGATATTTGTCAAAAAAGCCTACTACTTTGCCCAGGTTACTATCAGTATGGAATTGTGGGCCACCGTGTCCTGCGCCTTTTATCAACTCGTAGTTTACTTGTTCTACGCCTTTGACTTTTTTTAATGCCTTATAAAAATTAAAACTTTGCGTATAAGGGATCAATGGGTCTTCACTGCCTACTTGTATAAAAAATGGCGGGGCGTTTGCATCTATATAGGTCGTTGGATTTGCTCGGGTAACAATCGCAGCATTGGCAGGGTCGTTAGCGTCTACGCCCAAGAATTGGGTTTCGTTATCCACATTATAACCCTCGTCCATGCCTAATGCTTTAGCTTCGGGAACCATAGTAGAAAAATTAATAGGTCCAAACCAATTTACTGCAGCCTTTATGTCAGAAGGAATATGTGCATAATCGCCCACGTTTCCATCAATATATTTATTACCTGCCGAAGTACCCATCATCGCCGTAAAATATCCTCCGGCAGATGCGCCCATAGAAGCGATATTGTCAGGCTCAACATTATATTTTTTTGAATTAGCACGGATATAACGGATTGCAGCTTTACAGTCGTGTACAGCTGCAGGGAATATTGCTTCTCCACTTAATCGGTAGTTAATCGGTATAGCGACATAGCCATTAGCAACCAATTCTTTAGCAGTCTGGTAATTCATTGCTTTATCTCCAGCTTTAAACGCACCACCATGTATCAAAATTACTGCTGGAAACGGCCCATCCCCTTCAGGAATAAAGATGTCTAACTTTTGAGCATCGGAGTCGCTGGCATAGGCGATATTTAAATGTTGGTTTTTGATGCTCGATATATCTACTTTTTTATTCATTGCCTGTTGCATTACTTTATTTAAACTCAAATTCTGATCAGAGGGAGTTACTGCATCAGCACTTACGTTCTTTTTTTTGACATTACAGCCTGCAAATAATGATGCGGTAAGCAATATTACTAAAGTCATTTTCACTTTCACCTTCTCCGTATACGTGTTTTAAAATCAGATTCTGGCTACCTCTTTAAGACGGGACAAACACAGACCTATTTTCTGAGTTTCTGTATCATTAGCGAATGATAAAAAACAGAATAACACAGAAAATACGAGAAGCCAGCAAATTAAAGGGGAAATTAAAGGGGACGCTACCCTTTAATTGTAAATTGTTGTACACTACAGCTTATGCCTAGATTAGCCAGAAGTGTATTTGCAAATATCCCTCACCATATTACCCAGCGCGGTAATCGTCGTGAAGATGTGTTTTTTACCGATGATGATAGATTGCTCTATTTAGAATGGCTTCAGTTTTATTGTGAAAAATACAATGTCTCCATTCTTGCGTATTGTTTGATGAGCAATCATATACACCTTGTTTTAACACCTCATTTTGAAAGTGGCTTGCAACAAGTCTTAAAGCCACTACACATGCGCTACGCTCAACATATTAATAAAATCAAAGGCTGGAAAGGCCATTTGTGGCAAGGTCGATTTTTCTCGTCACCATTAGATGATGCCTATACATGGTCAACTATTCGCTATGTTGAAAGAAATCCTGTTCAGGCAGGGATGATAAAAAAAGCTGAGGAATACCCATGGTCAAGTGCTGCCGCACATTGTGGCTTGAAAGTTGAGCCCTTTCTAGCAACATTGCCTGATTCAATGGAAGGCATTTCTCAAGAATACTGGTCTGAGTGGTTGGCATTGTCTGAAAATCAAAATATGATCGCCGTTATTCAGCGAAATATAGAAAAAGGGCTACCTTGTGGGAATGATAAATTTATTGATCGACTTGAAGTTGTAGCAAAGAGATCCTTACGATATAAGCCGCAGGGTCGACCTAGGCTGTCGAAGCCCCATACCCTATATTGTAGAGTTCGTTTAAATTCAATG
>CAZLLL010000004.1:0-23404 GCA_964560255.1 uncultured Methylomonas sp. | reverse complement strand
GGCGAACAAAAAGACAAGTCAGAATGCACACGTTATTTGATTCCCATTCCTAAGGCTCCCTGGCCGCTAAGGAGCATAGAATGTACCCTACACCAACATATTTTTGTACGCCTGTCCTAATCATAAAGAGTAGGAATAGCTTGGCGCTTATGTTGCGTTTTCTGGAATGTATCAATAATTAACTGACTCACTGCGTCAGAAACCATTTTTCCTTCAAGAAAATCATCTAATTGCTCATAGCTAAGGCCTAAAGCATCTTCATCAGTTTTGCCTGGATCCAGGTCTTCCAGGTCAGCTGTGGGTGCTTTCTCAATCAATAGTTGTGGAGCACCAAGTGTTTTAGCAAGTTGCTTCACCTGACGTTTATTCAAGCCAAAAAGAGGTGCAAGATCGCAAGCACCATCTCCCCACTTGGTAAAAAAACCGGTGATATTTTCTGCCGAATGATCGGTGCCGATGACTAAAGCTCCTAATAACCCTGCTATTTCATACTGTGCAATCATACGTGTTCTTGCCTTGACATTTCCTTTGCTGAAATCTAATGCAGTTGTTGATGTAGGTAATACCCCCTGTTGCTGCAACGACTGACGAGTCTGTGCATGAATAGCATCCACACCTGGCTGTATGTTGACCGAGAGACTTTGGCTAGGCTGAATAAAGCATAGGGCTAACTGCGCGTCACTCTCGTCTGCCTGAATATCATAGGGAAGACGCACAGCAATAAACTGGTAGTGGCTCTTTCCTTGTTGCTGATTTAGTTGATTGACAGCAAGTTGTGCCAGGCGACCGCAAGTGGCCGAATCAATGCCGCCGCTAATACCTAGCAATAAGTTATGTAAATTGGCTTTTGTCAACTGCTGTTTGATAAAGTCGATACGACGCTGGATCTCAAATTCTGGCTCAATGACTGGGAGCACTCTCATTTCTTTAATGATGGATTCTTGGTTCATAGCTTGCTTGTGAAATTAATATAGGAACTTTATTGATTAAGGAGCGTGTACGACACACTTGAGCAGCTGACTTGTCTTTTTTATCCGTTTTCGGTATTGCGCAAACAGTTACGTAGCTCGCTATGCGCCGTGTGTGCGCCTTGAATACGAACAAAAATCCTGCGCCAGTTGCTCAGGTTATTCCGTGCCCATTCCTAATGCATGGTTTTTATAACAAAAACTATTTCTTTTATTTTACTTTTAATGCTAATTGTATCTAAGTTTCGACGTATAAATGATAAAATAATACACAAACTTATCTTTGTGCAAAATTATCAGTAGTAACATTCCAAATATGAGCGAAAAAAATAAAATTTTAGTTGAAGTTCAGCCGCGTTATATAGCGGAGCAATCTAAGCCAAGTGAACATAAATACGTCTTTGCTTATACCATCAGGATAAGCAATGTAGGGACAATAGCGGCAAAACTATTAAGTCGGCACTGGTTAATTACAGATGCTAATGGTAAGGTTGAAGAGGTGCGTGGCGAGGGAGTGATTGGGGAAAAACCTTATTTAAAGCCAGGTGAGGCATTTACTTATACCAGCGGCGCATTAATCGCAACAGACGTTGGGGTAATGGAAGGTAAATATACCATGCTCTCCGAGTCAGGTGAAAATTTTGAGATACCTATTCCACAATTTACTTTATCAATTCCTAGAATATTGCATTAAAGGCCATGTCGATTTATGCGATAGGGGATATTCAAGGCTGTTTTGATGATTTACAGCGCTTACTGGTCAGCATTGATTTTAATAAAAAAAAGGATCAGCTCTGGTTTGTTGGTGATCTGGTTAATCGAGGGCCAAAATCTCTGCAAACCTTGCGTTTTATAAAATCACTTGGAGATAGTGCTGTCTGTGTTTTAGGTAATCATGATTTGCACTTGCTTGCTGTTGCTTATGATCTATCTCCTTTTCGTTCTAAGGATACCTTGTTACCCATATTAGAGGCAAAAGATAAAGGTGAGCTTTTAGAGTGGTTAAGAAATAGGCCATTATTTCATTATAATAATGAATTTTGTTTATTACATGCCGGCCTGCCACCGCAGTGGGATTTTTCGCTGGCTAAAAAAATGGCGGCAAAAGTCGAAAAGGTACTACGCGGTGATAATTTTCTAGACTTTTTTAAGGTGATGTATGGAAATGAACCCGATCAGTGGAGTGATAAGCTGACAATACAAGAGCAGTTGCGTTTTAGCGTAAATTGTTTCACCCGTATGCGCTTTTGTGATGAGAAAGGCCGGTTGGACTTTCATCATAATGGTAAACCAGGTAGTCAACCAGAGCATTTAATTCCCTGGTTTGATTTACCGCATAGAAAAAATGCCGATTTGACTATTATTTTTGGCCATTGGTCCGCATTAGGATATCACCAGTCAAAGCGATGTTATGCGATTGACACAGGGTGTCTATGGGGAGGGCAGCTCACTGCACTTAAGCTGGGGAAAAAAATGCAGAGAATAAGCATAACTTGTGAAGGACATAGAAAACCAAATAAAATAATTTGACTATACTATAACGGACTTGCTTTGAATGTGCAGAGTGTCTGACTTAAGTTTTTTATAGTAGATGAATTAAACCTTAGGAATGTTCACGGAATAACTTGAGCAACTGACTTGTCTTTTTGTCCGTCTTCGGTGTTGCACAAACATTTACGTAGCCTGCTATATGCCTGTTTGTGCGTTTTGAATACGAACAAAAATCCTGTGTCAGTTGCTCAAGTTAGGGAGCTGGAAATAAATAATCGTCCAATATTGGGCAGGGTTTTTGTTCGTATTCAAGGCGTAGTAACAGGCGCATAGCTGGCTACGTAACTGTTGCTACAACGCAGAAGACGGACAAAAAGACTCGCAATATTGGATGATTATTTGTTTCCATCTCCCTTATTCCGTGCCCATTCCTAAGTTGTTTAGAGCACGTTCCATAGTTAAATTTAAATAATCGATTCAGCTCGCAGTTTATGTTACACCTCTCAACTATTAAGCAGTTGATGAATAATCAGAAATGTTTATTTCAACAGCTTTTACAATCTATTTCCATTTATTTACTTTGTATTTCATCTGTGTACTCTGAAAATAATGCGTTACAAAACTTAAGTGTCGAAGAGCTACTTAATGTAGAAGTCACATCAGTTGCAAAAAAAGCACAATCTCTCAATGATGCACCTGCTGCTATTTTTGTGATAAGCCATGAAGATATAAAGCGCATCGGGGCAACCTCTATTCCAGAAGCGTTGCGTTTAGCACCTGGTGTTGATGTTGCTCGTATTGATGCTAATAAATGGGCGGTCAGCATCAGAGGCTTTAATGGACGCTTAGCAAACAAGCTATTAGTTTTAATTGATGGCCGAACGACCTATACACGCGCATTTGCAGGCGTTTATTGGGAAAATCAGGATGTTATGCTGGAAGATGTTGAGCGTATAGAAATTATTCGTGGGCCTGGAGCAAGTTTATGGGGAGCAAATGCTGTTAATGGCGTTGTCAATATTATCACTAAACACTCGGCAGATACACAGGGCGGCTTGTTGGTTGCGGGTGCCGGCAATCAGGAGCAAGGCTTTGGTGCTCTACGATATGGAGGAAAAATAAACGCTAATACCACTGCACGGGCTTATATCAAAGGATTTAATCGTGCTGAAAATACCACTCAGTCAGGTATAGGAGCCAATGATAGCTGGGGAAAGATTCAAAGTGGCTTTAGAATGGATTCAGAGTTTAGTTTACGTGATACGGTGACCTTTCAAGGGGATGCTTACTATAATCATGTCAATCAAAATACACGTTTGCCACAAACATCGCCACCTTATCAAAATAACTTCGATGAGCAGATCGAAACCTTTGGTGGTAATTTATTATTGCGCCAGCAACATACTTTCTCCTCTACATCTGAATATTCATTACAATTATTTTATGACTTTTATCAGCGTGATGAAAATTATTTGAAGGACTCCCGACATACAATTGATATTGATTTTCAGCATCGTTTTTCTTTTTTGGAATTAAATGATGTTATATGGGGACTTGGTTACCGCTATCAACATGATACTATTGAAGCGAATGCAATTGCTCAAATACACCCTGTTAGTCGCAATGATCAGCTTTTTAGTGCTTTTTTACAAGATGAAATAACAATGGTTGATGATTATTTGTGGTTGACACTAGGTTCAAAAATTGAATATAACGATTACAGCGGTTTTGAAGTCCAGCCAACGGTCAGAATAATGTGGGCTCCGCATCAGCAGCACCGCCTTTGGGCAGGCTTTTCAAGAGCAGTGCGAACGCCCTCAAGAGCTGAGCACGATATGGATCTTGTGATTAGAATGTCCCCGCCTCTACGAGAGCCTGTTCAACTTCCTGCAATACAGTTAACCATTAATGGCACTAGAGATTTTAGCTCTGAGGATGTGCTGAATTACGAAATAGGCTATAGGACGACCATTATAGATAATGTTTCTATTGATTTTACTGCTTTTTATAATCAGTATCAGAATTTAAGGTCTGCAGAACTGGTATCAACTTTGAATCATGGCACTTATATTGAACTGGCATACACTTTTGCTAATAATCACAGTGCCCAAACCTACGGACTAGAAATTTCGACTGTTTGGCAAATGTTAAACTGGTGGCGCTGGGATGCAAACTATAGCTTGTTGAAAACAGACCTGTATGGAAAAAATGTTGAACTTGAAACGGCAGAAAGCCCTGAGCATCATGTTTCACTACGTAGCTCAATGTCACCCTTAGAGAGTATAGATCTGGATATATTATTTCGCTATGTTGATAGTGCCAGGGCAGTAAGAGAAGCAATGCCGACTATTGATGCATATACATCTCTGGATATTCGTATCGCCTGGCGACCCGTAGAGAATATAGAACTATCTTTGGTGGGTCAGAACCTATTAGCGTCACACCACTTGGAGTATGTTCAAGAAGCGTTTACACCGATAACGGAAATTAATAGGGGAATGTATGGACAGCTTAGCTGGCAATTTTAGTGCCCGCCTTACTTTAGAATGTGATAATTTTTATTTATGCCTGATATCATCAGAAAAAATTGCTTAAATGTATGTTTGCTGCTTTGTTTTAGCGGTACGCTACCTGTTTATGCTCATTCTTTTGAAAAGCAGGCTGTTTTAGCAGTACTGACGCTTAATCTTGCACGCTTTACCACTTGGCCTGAAAGTGTTTTTGATCGCGAAAATCCTATTTTAAACTTGTGTGTAGTTGGTGATAATATTGTGCAGTTGTCTTTTGCGATCATTAACAATAAACGCATCAATAATAAAACACTGCATGTCATCAACCTATCGCGACTACGCCATTTATCGCAATGCCATTTAATTTATCTTAGTCACTTGGAGCATAAACGCTTAAGACAGGTAATACTTGAACTAAAATATATGCCGATTTTAACAATTGGTGAAAATAGTCGATTTATTAAAGAGGGCGGAATGGTTGCACTCGACAAAATACAAGGAAAAATTCAATTAAATATTAATTTGCCTATAATTAAGCAATCAGGGCTAATAATAAGTTCAAGAATTTTGAAGTTAGCCACTATCCATCACTTTTCTTACTCAGTACACAAGTGAAGAATAAAGTGTTGATTGATTTAAATAAAAATAACTAGTATGGCTTGGTTCGCGAATACTTCAATTAGACATAAATTACGCATGATGTTAAGTGTGAGTATTTTATTTATGTTGCTCATTGCGGGCAGTACTCTAATGGTCAACTCATTCTTGTCGAGCCGGTCAGTACTCAGCCATGAGGTAAATGCACTGGCTGAAATCACAAGCCTGGCTATTATCCCCTCGTTAATTTTTGATAATAAAGGCGATGCTCAGACTACATTGAATACCCTTGCAGCACATCATAATATTATTTATGCCGCTGTATTAAAAACAAATGAAAATGAGGTGTTTGCCTTGTATCGGCGTAATAGCGACTGGCGCACCCCTGAAGCAGAGTTAGCTAATCTTAGGCGCTGCCAGCAATATAAATTTTCATTAACGCTATTAAATGTTTGTAAGCCACTGGTTTTTGATAAGGTAAGATATGGCACGATTGTCATCATTATTAGCTTGCACGGTATTTATCAGCGCTTATTAAAAGAACTGGGAATCGCCCTATTAGGATTAATATTTGCTTCTGGACTGATTTTTTTTATTCTGGATAAATTTGTTCACAAGTTGACTATTCCGATCCTTGAGCTTTTGGCACTTAGCGAGCAAGTCAGTCAATCTGGCAGATATAACAAACGTGTCACGATTCATTCAACAGACGAAATTGGGCGTCTGGGGCATGCTTTTAATATCATGCTGGAAAAAATTCAAGCCTGGAATAGTGCGCTTACCAAACAAAAGCAAAAGCTTGAAAAATCAGTCCATAAACAGATGCTGGAAAAAGACAAAGCATTGATATTAGCAGAGCAAGCTCAAAAAGCAAGTATTGCAAAATCAGATTTTTTATCGATGATGAGTCATGAGATACGCACGCCTTTAAATGCCATTTTGGGATTTTCTGACTTAATGAAAGACACGCAGCTCAACCCCCAGCAACATGAATACGTCAGTATAATTAATCAGTCAGGTAATTCATTACTGGCACAAATTAATGATATTCTTGATTTTTCTAAAATTGAAGCCGGAAAAATGGAGCTAGAAAGGGTATGGTTTGATATGTATGAATTATTATTGACCGTATTAGCGAGTAATCGCTATCTATGCAACCAAAAATCATTACATTTAAAGCATCAGATAGATGCAGGTTTACCACGTTATTTATACGGTGATAAGCAAAAAATAAGGCAGATTTTATATAATTTACTTAATAATGCGGTTAAATTTACTGAGCATGGTTCAATATCATTAACGGTTAAATTTCTACAGGCTGATGATCATTATTGTGTGGTCACTTTTATTATTAAAGACACAGGTATTGGCATGTCTGAAAGTGAGCAAACAAAATTGTTCGAGCCATTTATCCAGGCCGATAGCTCTACCACAAGGGAGTATGGGGGGACGGGTCTAGGGCTGGCTATTGTTAAAAGAATGGTTAATATACAGAAAGGCAAGTTAGGTTTGCGCAGTATTCTAGGCATAGGCACAAAATTTATATTAAAAATTCCGTTTAAATTAAATGCGCCTGAACCGACTGATGGTCAGTTCAAAAAATCATTGATAGCACTCTTTGAGAACAGCCATAACTCAGTGTGTGCATTACTGTTAAACCAATTAGGGTTTAAAGTGCATGTGATTGGCTCTGAAGCAAGCTATTTGCTACAGCAAAACCCTAAACTAGTCGAAAAATATCAATTATTGTTATTTTCGCTGGATAACTTAGAGGAAGCGTTCTTCTGGCAACAGAAAAACCTGACGGACAAGAAAAAAAATTCACTGGCTTACTATTTTTCAGGTAAGGATCAAAACAAAAATAAGGTGCAACTTTTAACCAGAATGGAAGCGGTTAATATTAATAAAGGTGGTCTGGAAATAGTTGAACAGATTAACCGTATTGCTAAAACACATGCGTCCGTTGTGGGTCTTGAAAATATCGAAGAGGATATTGAAGTGCTTATTGTAGAAGATAATTATGTTAATTCATTGATGACACAAAAAATTCTGCAAAAAATTGGCATAAAAAGTCAGGTCGTAAGAAATGGGCAACAGGCTGTTGAGTTAGTCAAGTGTTGCAACTTTTCCTTAATTTTCATGGATTGCCAGATGCCAGTGATGGACGGTCTGACGGCAACCAGAGAAATTCGCAATATAGAAGAGCAGCACGATAGCCTGCATGTCCCCATTATTGCATTAACGGCCAATGCATTTAAGGAAGACAAGGAGGCCTGTATGGCCGCAGGTATGGATGGCTATTTAAGTAAACCTTTTAAGAAAAAGCAATTGATTGACCAAATTAACTTTTGGCTAAAAAGAGATAATGATGATTCAGCTATTCATGAGAAAATAAGTGAGAATATATTAGATCCGGTTTTGATCAAGGAATTAATGGATATGGACATGCAGGATCCAAAACAGTTTATGGCTGAACTGGGTAAGTCATTTTTTGCAAATTCTGAGCGCGTTATGCAACAAATTGAGCTTGCTTTTTCAGAGCACACACTTGAAACTATAGAAAAATCTGCTCATCAATTAAAGTCTAGTAGCTTGAATATTGCGGCTTCAGGTCTGGCCGAGTTATTCAAGCAGTTGGAGAGCACAGCAAAGCTTGATAATTACCCGGCAGCAGAAAAAATATGGCACGCTATTTTGCAAGAACATCACCTTGTTGAAGATGCCTATGAAAAAATCCTAAAAGAGTAAACAGTTTGTGATAAATAATAAGTACAAAATATTGATTATTGATGACGACCCCACAATATGTTTGATTGCGGGAAAAAAATTATCACAGCGGGGTTATCAAATAATATCTGCATCCACAGGAAAAGAAGGTATCCAGTGTGTGCTTGATCAGGCGCCTGATTTAATTTTGCTGGATTACACCTTACCTGATATAAGTGGTATAGATGTTTGTCGTCGTTTACGTACTCATAGCATCAGTGCTGATAAGCCGATTGTTTTTATTACGGGAAAGGATGACTATGAGTCAATTGAACAGGCGTTTCAAGCTGGGGCGACTGACTTTTGCAGAAAACCATTAAACTGGACTATTTTAATTTACCGTATTCAGTATCTGTTGCGTGCAAATGAAGTTAATATATCTTTATTATCAAGTGAAGCAAGTTTAAAGAAAGCTCAAAAAATTGCCAGAATTGCCAACTGGAATTACAACCCGATTGATAAAATTTTTAAATGGTCAGATACCATTAGTGACCTGCTGGAAATAGATTCTGAGCAAAAAAAGCATTTAACCTTAAAGGATTTCTTTGCATCCATTCCTAAAGAAGAAGTTAATATTGTCTTAAAAGCAATAGACAACTGCTTATATGGGCATGTTAATTTCGAGATAGAACATAGAGTGATCACAAATAATGGTGAGCAAAAAATAATTTCTCATTTGGGAAATATTATAAGCAATGATGCCAGTGAAGTCATTGAGTGTATTGGGACCTTACAAGATATTACTGAGCGCCGTCATTCAGAAACTCAAATTAGAACACTCGCTTACTATGATTCATTAACAGGATTAATGAACCGTGAATCATTTTTAACCGTTTTAGATAAAATTTTAATCAGTAACTGTCGCAATAAGCTGTTATCGGCCTTATTATTTATTGATCTGGATGATTTTAAGAGGGTCAATGATACGCTAGGCCATGTTTTTGGCGACTTACTGCTGTGTGGTATCGCTGAGAGATTAAAGGCATGTGTACGTACAGCCGAGCAGGAAATAGAATATGAAACCGAGCATCAAAAAACCTTAAAAGACAGCATTACTGATACCGTGTTTCGAGTGAATTCGGTGGACATCAATCGCTTTGACTTAGGCCGTTTAGGTGGGGATGAGTTTGTTGTATTTTTGACTGATATTCATAATAAAGAGTTGATTGCCAGTATTGCCAAAAGGTTATTAAAAGCACTGGAAACGCCTTTTTGCCTAGACGGGCATGAGCTTTATGTGACCTTTAGCATAGGCATTGCCATTTCGCCGAGCGATGGTGAGGGTATACATACCTTACTCAAAAATGCCGATACCGCTATGTACAATGCGAAAGCAAATGGGAAAAATAATTTTCAGTTCTATACCAAAGAGATGAATGAGCGCTCATTGTATCGTCTAAATCTTGAGACTGATTTAAGAAATGCAATAGATAAAAATGAATTGTATCTAGTTTACCAGCCACAATATAATTTAAAGACTGGGCAGATGACGGGAGCCGAAGCATTGATGCGCTGGAATCATGCTAGCAAGGGCGAGATTGCACCGAGTGAGTTTATTACTTTAGCCGAAGAGACCGGGCAGATTTTGGTGATAGGTGTCTGGTTATTTAAACAATTCAAAATTGATATTCAAAATTGGGAGCAACAAGGATTGATTCCAGAGGATTTTAAATTTGCACTGAACATTAGTTCCTTACAATTTCATCAATCGGATATGATGGATAAAGTCAGGCAGATTTTTTCTGATTTTGAATTTAATAAACATGTCGAATTTGAATTAACTGAGTCGGTCATGATGACCAATGCCGAAAAGAATATGGCTAGACTTAATTCCTTAGCTGATATTAATATCTCCTTGGCAATAGATGATTTTGGCACTGGCTATTCATCATTAAGCTATCTGCATCGTTTTCCTGTGAGTACTGTTAAGATTGATCGTTCATTTATTGCTAATATAGAAAATGGTAGTAATGTTAATATAGTAAAAGCAATTATTGCCATGGCACATGGAATGAATATTACCGTGGTTGCAGAAGGAATAGAAAGCCAGGTACAGTATGATTTTCTAAAAAAAGAAGCCTGTGATATCGGTCAAGGATTTTTTTTAAACCGCCCTATGAGTAAAGATAAGCTTTATAGGCTACTTAAGTCATCAAATTAATAGAGGGAAAAGATGTTTTGTTACCATTGCCAGGAAGCTAAAAAAAATATTGCCTGTGATACGACAGGGATTTGTGGAAAAAAAGCGGATATTTCTAGCCTGCATGATTTATTAACTTATGTGCTGAAAGGCTTATCCTTTTATGCTGTTAAAACTACAGAATCAGAAATTACTCTGCCCAATATTGACCAATTCACTGCACGTGCCTGGTATTCAATGGTGACCAATGTTAATTTTGATGCAGCAGTCTTTGTCCAGTTAATTAGTGAAGCTGTGCAGCGGCGTGAGTATTTAAAGCGACTATTATTAAGCAAAGGAATAGAGCTTAATGAAGCTGTGCCTAAGGAAGCGCAGTGGCAGTATGAGGAAATAGATCAGGCTGAATTTATTAAAAAAGGTGAAACGGTAGGCATAAGGGCTGACGGTGAGTTGACGGGAAGCCCCGCAGATTTACAGGCAGCAAAGGAAATGTTGATTTATGCCGCAAAAGGCCTAGGTGCTTTATTGGAGCATATACAGGTGCTAAAAAAGGTTCACCCTGAACATTATGCTTTTTTGCATCAAGCTATTGCTTATGTCTTGCGCAAAGATGTCAGTTTAGACGACTTATTAGCGATGAACTTTCAATGTGGTGAGCATGCCCTAGAGTTGATGGGTTTATTAGAGCATATTAATAGCGAAAAATTTGGCGAACCTGAGCCAACGACAGTGCATATAGATACTTGGGATAAGCCTGGTATTCTGGTGACAGGACATGATTTGCAGGATTTGCAGGACTTATTAGAGCAAAGCGCAGGATCAGGTATTGATATATATACTCATGGTGAAATGATTGCTGCACATGGTTATCCAGCTTTTAAAAAATATTTTAATCTGGTCGCCAATTATGGCGGTGCGTGGCAAGATCAGAAAACTCAATTTGGTAAATTTAACGGCCCTGTTTTAGTCACCAGTAATAACTTTCAGCAACCGAAAAAAACTTATATTAATAAAGCCTATACCTCTGGCATGGTTGGCTGGCCGGATATTACGCATATTGATAACCGTCGCACAGATGCACAAAAGAATTTTTCCATAATTATAGAACAGGCAAAAAAATGTGCTGCGCCCACTCCATTGGCAGAAGGAAGTGTGGTGGTGGGTTATGGACGTAAAGCATTATTGGTTCTGATTGATACCATTGCACAATCTATTCAACATGGTGATATTCAGCATATTATCGTTTTAATAGGCAGTGATGGACGACATAAAGAGCGTCGTTATTACACACAATTAATCGAAGCAGCTCCGACAAATACTTTAATTTTAACGGCAGGAGATACCAAATATCGTTTTAATACACTTGATTTAGGTCATATTAACGGCATACCTCGCTTGTTAGATGTGGGGCAGGGGCATGATTTTTATGCACTGATGGCTTTTTTGGTTGATTTACAAAAAACCATGCAGTTAGCGCATTTATCAGACTTACCTGTGTCATTTAATATCGCCTGGTATGAACAGCAAACTATTCTAATCATGCTGGCTTTATTTGCTCAAGGGATTAAAAATGTTCGCATAGGCCCCACCTTGCCGCCTTTTTTTAGTGCCGGAATTTTAAAAAAATTGACTGATGATTTAGCCATAAAAGGGATTGATACACCAGAGAATGATATTGCAGAAATGTTAGGTTTAGCTGTAGAGGGCATCGTTGAAGAAAGTAGTGTGTGATGTCAGAGGTGATATTAGACTCGCATGACTATGGCTCTTTGAAAATAAAAGTTGTTTCTTCAGTTGTGGCCATTTCATCCATACATTTACTGCAAGTATTTATGAATGTAGAGCAAATAAACAATGATAAGATACTCTGGTATGTGCTGATACATATCACTTTTGTGATTTTTATTTTTTTAATGGGCTATCTGGGAAAGCATGTCGGTCACGAGTAGGCTTATTTTATTAGGAACCTCAGCCTGTCATTTATGTGAACAGGCAGAAGACTTGTTAATACAGGCAAATATTGACTATCAAAAAATTGATATTGCTGAGCAGGAGCAATGGCAAGCACGGTATGCTATCAAAATTCCTGTGTTACTCAATACGCAATGCCAGCAAGAGTTATGCTGGCCCTTTACTATTGAAGATATACACGCTTTCATAACAGATCTGTAGAGCGGACTTTAGTCCGCCTGTTTCACCCACTGACTTGTAACTATTCGGTTCCCTCCTGATCGTAGGGGAGGTTTTATTTAGGAATGGGAATGAAATAACTTGTGCATTTGACGCAGGATTTTTGTTCGTCTTCGAGGCGCGTAAATAGGCGCATAGCAGGCTACGTAACTATTTACGTAACAAAGAAGACGGACAAAAAGACAAGTTAAATGCACACGTTATAAAATTCACATTCCTTAGAAAAGCCTTGCTCAACTTATTTCGTGCACGTTCCTTAGGGAGCCCGCAACAAACAACCTACCCGTAACGGACTGAAGTCCGCTCTACATACTTTATAAGAATGAATACTCACTATAGAATAGAAAAAGATAGTATGGGCGAATTAAACGTGCCCAAAGATGCCTTATATGGTGCACAGACTCAACGAGCCATTAATAATTTTCCTATCAGTGGTCTAACACTGCCCCCTGCCTTTATTAAAACCGTGGCTTTAATTAAACAAACAGCTGCCAAAGTTAATATAGAGCTGGAAATACTGGATGATAACAGAGGAAATGCGATTATTCAGGCCGCTGAGCAGATTATTCAAGGGCAATATGCGGAACAATTTCCCGTGGATATTTTTCAAACGGGGTCAGGTACCAGTACTAATATGAATGTTAATGAAGTGCTGGCGCACCTTGCTTCTGACTTATGTACTGAAACGGTGGAAGCGAATGACCATGTTAATATGGGGCAAAGTAGTAACGATGTGATTCCTACCGCGATACATATTAGCACGGCAATAGAGTGTCAGCGCCAGTTATTACCCGCTTTAGAGCACTTAGCTAACACGATTGAAAGCAAAGCTAGTGCATGTCGTGACTTTACAAAAACAGGGCGTACCCATTTAATGGATGCCATGCCAATAACGCTGGAGCAAGAGCTAGGTGCATGGGCATTGCAAATTCGCAATGGAATTGCGCGTATTAACAGTGTCTTGCCTAGAATACAAAAATTGGCACAAGGTGGAACAGCGGTTGGTACCGGGATTAATGCACATCCAGAATTTGCACAGAAATTTGCAGATAAGATCAGTGAAGTAAGCCATATCGCATTTAGTCCGAATGACTCTTTTTTTGAAAGCTTAAGTTGTCAGGATGCCATTGTGGAGCTGTCTGGTCAATTAAAAACCATCGCTGTTAGTTTAATGAAAATTGCCAATGATTTGCGCTGGATGAATAGTGGCCCTTTAGCGGGTCTAGGGGAGATCGAATTAACTGCATTACAGCCAGGCAGTAGTATTATGCCGGGTAAAGTAAATCCTGTGATTCCCGAAGCAACAGCAATGGTGGCTGCTCAAGTAATTGGCAATGATGTGACGATTACCATCGCTGGTCAGTCAGGAACTTTCCAGCTAAATGTGATGCTGCCCGTGATTGCGTATAATATTTTGCAAAGTGTAGAGATTATTAGCCAGGTCAGTATCGCTTTGGCGGATACCGCCATTGCGGATTTCAGTGTGCGTGAAGATAATTTACAACAGGCATTGGCAAGAAACCCCATACTGGTCACTGCATTAAATCCGATGATAGGATATGCAAAAGCAGCGGAAGTGGCTAAATCGGCCTATAAACAAGGACGGCCTATTATTGATGTGGCAGTAGAAATGACTGGTATTTCTCGTGCAGAGTTAGAGAGAATTTTGCAACCGAAGCATTTGGCTGAGGGTGGGGTGAATTAAAGTAATCTTCATCTTTGGCTATTCACTTAGGAATAGGCACGAAATAAGTTGAGCAAGTTACAATTCTGTAGGGTAGGCAAAGCGACAGCGTGCCCGCCAAGCTATACCAGATAGGTTAATGGCTGTACAGTATATAGGCGGCACGGAAAAGACCTTTGCCCACCCTACAGTTGCTCATATTATTTCATGCACATTCCTAAGTCCCCCTCCTTATCAAGGAAGGACTAGGGGGGAGGGTTTTATTAGAAAAAGGCTCTTCAACTCTCATTTGACAAAGGGGGATCTGAACGGTTGCCATAGATGAGGTAAAAATTCCAATAAAATACGTAACAACTGTTAATATTGGCATTCGTGGCCTCGCCGCAACATAATCAATATCCGTAAGATCAGGTGCTCTATGCCTGATAATAGCTTTATAAAAACCTTAGTAATTCTATTGTCTTAGATAGACTCAATAAGGGCTTGCATTGTTCTAATTCTGCTGCACTATTCGCCCCACATGCCACTGCAATTGCTGCAATACCTGCATTATTTGCCATTTGTATATCATGCACGGAGTCTCCTATCATCACTACTCTTTGTTTTTCTACACCCATTTCCTTTATAATCTGCTCTAGCATCATCGGGTGAGGTTTTGATGCTGATTCGTCAGCGCATCGGGTTATATCAAAATAATGGCTCAACTCGGTGCCTTGCATAGCCCAGTCCAGACCCTTGCGGGTTTTACCCGTTGCAATGGCTAATTGATAACTGTTATTTATTAAGCTACTGAGCATATTTTCAACACCTGAAAATATATGATTTTTATTGATATCCTGAGAAAAAAATTCCTGACTATAGCGGGCCGATAAGCGTTCTTGAGTTTTTTGATCTATGCCTGGAAATAGTGTTGCCATCGCTTGTTGTATACATAAACCTATGGTATTTTTTGCCGCTTGCTCATTAGGTGCTTTAAAACCATGTGCTTTTGCTGCTGTCTGTAAGCAATGCACTATCCAGTCAATTGAGTCGACTAGAGTACCATCCCAATCAAAAATTAGGAGATCAAATTTACCTTTTATTGCTGTCATATCTTGCGATTCAGTGATGTTTTATTTGTTGTTGATAGGCAGTGACTGCCTTTTCTGTCACTGGGTGTTCAGAATGTTATTTTTTAGGCAGTCATAACAACAGACCCAGCTGATTCCACTAAAAAGCTATATTAATTTGACACTTTTTGTAAAGTTTATTAACAATAATAAAGCTCCACACTGGATGAATAAACTGAATTTGTAGGTCTTGCGGGTTATTTTTAGCATGGGTCTTGAGGTTTAAAAAAGCGTTTTAGCGGATCATTTTTTTCTATCAACAAATATTTATAATTACCTCTGTTAGGGCCTTGTATTGCAAAGTAATAATTAACTAACCTTGATTTGTAAAAGTGGATTTTCTATAATTGTACAAAGAAATTGCTGTCATACATAAATTAAGGCGAGCATTTTAATGTGAAACAGAGAGAAAACTAAAGGGTGTGGTTCAGCCAGAGTATCAAAAGGAGACCTGTGAAGCCGCGCTCAACAAGCTATGTATTGTACAGCAAACCCGATAAAGTGATTTAATATCGGTTGAAAGCGAAAACCTGATAAAAAATAAAGGTGTAAAGAATGTCGAAACGAAAGTACGAACTCCCTAAAAAACAAGGACTTTATGACCCAGCCTACGAAAAAGACAGCTGTGGCGTTGGTTTTATTGCGCATATAAAAGGCGAGCGCTCGCATAAAATCATTCAGGATGCTGCGACTGCACTGGAAGCCATGACCCATCGTGGAGCCTGCGGTTGTGAAGCCAATACAGGGGATGGTGCTGGCATTATGACGGCCTTACCGCTGGATTTTTTAAACAAGGTTGCTAAGGCAGAATTAGGTGTCGAGTTGCCTGAACCGGGGGAATATGCTGCAGGTCTTGTGTTTTTACCTCAACAAAAGGATGAGCGTGCGCATTGCAAAAAAACGCTAGAAAAATTTATTGTTGAGCAAGGGCAGAAATTGCTAGGCTGGCGTAGTGTTCCGGTTGATCCTGATGCGGCTGATATCGGTCCTTCTGCCAGAGCAACAGAGCCTGTTATTGAACAACTCTTTGTTGCTGCAGGCGAGGGTTTTGCAGGAGATGCTTTTGAAAGGCAGTTGTATTTAATCCGCAAACAGGCCTCACATACGCTACGCAATGATGAAGCACTGCAGCAATGCAAGATGTTTTATATTTGCAGTCTTTCAACTAAGGTGATTGTCTATAAAGGTCAGCTAATGCCGGAGCAGGTTGTTCCCTATTTTCCTGATTTAAGTAATCCTGACTTTACTTCGCATCTAGCGATGGTGCATTCACGCTTTAGTACCAATACGTTTCCCTCATGGGATCGTGCGCAGCCCAATCGATTTATGAGCCACAATGGTGAAATTAACACCATGCGTGGTAATAAAAACTGGATGAAAGCGCGTGAAGGTGTCGCGCAAAGTGAACTATTTGGCGATGAACTTAGTAAGGTGTTTCCTGTTGTCGAACCTGAGTGCTCAGATTCGGGAACCTTTGATAATGTACTCGAATTTCTACTAATGACAGGGCGTTCATTGCAGGAAGCGATGATGATGATGGTGCCAGAAGCCTGGCAAAACCATGAAACTATGCCCGAGCATAAACGTGCTTTTTATGAATTCAATTCGGCTATGATGGAGCCTTGGGATGGTCCCGCTTCGATTGTTTTTACGGATGGTAAATATATCGGTGCTGTGCTAGACCGTAATGGCTTGCGCCCCAGTCGTTATTATTTGACGCATGATGATCATGTGATTATGGCATCAGAAGTCGGTGTTGTTCCCGTTGCGCCAGAAAATGTCAAATACAAAGGCCGATTGGAACCTGGGCGTATGTTTCTGGTAGATTTTGAACAAGGTCGCTTAATCCCGGACGAAGAATTAAAAAATGATTTTTCTACTCAGCGTCCCTATGCCGATTGGTTGAAAGATGAACAAATTTTACTCAGTGAGCTAAAGCCTAATCAAGAGCCGCACGGCTTTGATCCAGATACTTTATTGGCTAGGATGCAGGCGTTTGGTTTTACTACTGAAACCATGCAATTTATGCTATTGCCGATGATTCGTGAAAAACGTGATCCACTCGGTTCAATGGGAAATGACTCAGCACTGGCCTGTTTGTCTGACCAGTCGCGTATGCTGTATGATTATTTCAAGCAATTGTTTGCGCAGGTGACTAACCCCTCCATTGATTCGATACGTGAAGAAATTATTATGTCGTTAGAGTGCTATATTGGTCCAGAAGCCAATCTAGTGACGACAACTGCAAAACACTGTCATCGTTTACTTGTTGAACACCCCATTCTGTCGAATGAACAGTTAGCCGCCGTCAAGCATATGGATCACCGTGGCTGGCAAACCAAAACCATAGATATTACTTGGTCTAAATCGGAAGGCAATGCTGGATTGACAAACACCTTAGAGCGGATTTGTAGCGAGGCTGAGCAAGCTATCGAAGATGGCTTTGAATTGATCATCCTGTCTGACCGCAATATTGGAGACTTCCGTATAGCACTCCCTGCTTTGTTAGCAACTGGAGCTGTTCATCATCATCTGGTACGCCAATTTAAACGTACCCAGATTGGTATCCTGGTCGAAACGGGTGAAGCGCGTGAAGTACATCACCATTGCTTATTGATTGGTTACGGCGCGGATGCCATTAACCCCTATCTTGCCTTTGAAGCCCTTTGGCAAGCACGTCGAGACGGTTTGATGGAAAATGATATGGCCGATGATGATGCGATTGTTGCAGCCTATCGAAAAGCCGTTGCAAAAGGGATGCTCAAGGTAATGGCTAAAATGGGTATTTCTACATTGCAAAGCTATAAAGGTGCACAGATTTTTGAAGCCATTGGCTTACGTGATGAAGTTGTTGAGCGCTGTTTTACCGGAACTGCAAGCCGTATCCAAGGGGTCAATTTTGATGTGATCGCAACTGAATGTATACGCCGTCATGATATTGGCTATCCGGTTAATCAAAATGATCAGACTGATATGCTACCCAATAATGGTGAATTCCACTGGCGTGCGGGTGGTGAACGACATATGTGGGATCCGCAAGCTATAGCCGATATTCAGCTGGCGACACGTACTAATAATTACGAATCTTATAAGCAGTTTGCTGACCACATGAACAACGATGCAAAAACACGTTGCTCCATCAAAGGCTTATTAAGCTTTAATGATAACCTGACTTCAATAGCGCTGGACGAAGTAGAACCTGCCTCAGAAATTGTTAAACGTTTCTGTACTGGGGCGATGAGTTTTGGCTCTATTTCTGCCGAGGCTCATGAATCATTAGCGATTGCAATGAACCGTCTGGGCGGTAAAAGTAACACCGGTGAAGGCGGTGAAGATGCGGCACGCTTTACATCGATGGCTAATGGAGATAGCAAACGTTCAGCAATTAAACAGATTGCTTCCGGTCGGTTTGGCGTGACTATCTGGTATCTAGCAAATGCTGACGAATTGCAAATTAAAATTTCCCAAGGTGCAAAACCTGGTGAAGGAGGTGAGCTACCTGGCTCAAAGGTTGATAGCTTTATTGCTCGTTTACGCCATTCAACACCAGGCGTGGGCTTGATCAGTCCACCACCGCATCACGATATTTATTCGATTGAGGATTTAGCACAACTGATTTCCGATTTGAAGAATTCTAATCCTAGCGCCCGTATCAGTGTCAAACTGGTTTCAGAAGTCGGTGTGGGCACTATTGCTTCTGGCGTTGCCAAGGCACATGCAGACCATATATTAATTTCGGGTGATGGGGGCGGTACAGGGGCTTCACCTCTTACCAGTATTAAACATGCCGGATTACCCTGGGAGCTGGGTATTGCAGAAACGCACCAGACTTTAGTGATGAATGATTTACGCTCACGGGTCACGCTACAAACCGATGGCGGCTTAAAAACCGGACGCGATGTGGTGATTGCTGCATTACTCGGTGCTGAGGAATTTGGTTTTAGTACCGCACCGCTGATTTCTTTAGGTTGCATCATGATGCGTAAGTGTCATTTAAATACTTGTCCTGTAGGTATTGCAACACAGGATAAAGATTTGCGTAAGAAATTTAGTGGTGATCCCGAATATGTGGTTAATTATCTGATTATGGTGGCAGAAGAAGCACGTGAGCTGATGGCTAAACTGGGTTTCCGCAACATAAACGAAATGATCGGTCGTAGTGATGTATTAAAAACTAATGAGGCGATTAAACACTGGAAATCAGATGGACTGGATCTAACGTCGTTATTGGCTGTTGCGCCTAAACCGCATGATGATGTCAAACTGTATAAAACTATACCACAGGATCATGGCCTAGATAAAGTAATAGACAATACCTTGGTTGAGCTTGCCAAAGATGCACTGGAAAATGGCCATAAAGTTAAATTTGAATTACCGATAATTAATACAGATCGAACGGTTGGCACGATCCTCAGTCACACCCTGGTAAAAAAATGGGGTGCAAAAATGTTACCGGATAATACTATCCGTATTAAATTCAACGGCTCAGCCGGACAGAGTTTTGCAGCATTTCTGGCGCGTGGTATTTCTATGGAAATTGAAGGTGATGCCAACGATTATGTGGGTAAAGGACTTTCCGGTGGTAACGTAACCATTTACCCGCCGAAAAATAGCACCTTTGAAGCAGGAGAAAATATTCTTATTGGTAATGTTTGTCTTTATGGTGCGACCTCGGGCCAGGCCTTTTTCCGTGGTCGTGCCGCAGAACGCTTTTGTGTGCGCAACTCAGGAGCCAACACCGTTATCGAAGGTGTAGGCGATCATGCTTGTGAATATATGACCGGAGGGCGTGTTGTCATACTGGGGCCAACGGGGCGTAATTTTGCAGCGGGAATGAGTGGTGGTATTGCTTATATCTGGGACGTTGACAAACTCTTTAAACAGAACTGCAACCCCGGCATGGTCGAGCTGGAGAAAGTCGAGCATAAACATGATATTGATGAGTTGCACGGATTGATTCAGCTGCATTATCAACATACTGAATCCACTGTCGCTAAAAGGCTGCTGGATAACTGGGAATCCTCCCTGGCACAATTTGTTAAAGTCATGCCGACAGACTACAAACGGGTATTAGCCGAACGTGCCTTGCATGATGAAGAACAAGAAACAACTGTACACGGAGCAATGACTGATGGGTAAGCCGACTGGTTTCAAAGAATTCCAAAGAGAAACGATACCTTACCGTGACTCTATGTTACGGGTGAATGATTATGCAGAAATCTATACCGATCCACTGCATAATCATTTACAAACACAAGGTGCGCGATGTATGGATTGCGGTGTGCCATTTTGTCAGTCAGGGACAGGCTGTCCGGTTGATAATCTAATTCCAGAGTGGAATGATCTGGTTTATCGCGGTCGCTGGCGTGATGCGCTAGATCGTCTGCATAAAACCAATAATTTTCCTGAATTTACCGGACGGGTTTGTCCCGCGCCTTGTGAAGGCTCTTGTGTTTTAGGCATTAATGAACCACCTGTAACGATTAAAAATATTGAATGCTCTATTGTTGATAATGGCTTTCAGCAAGGATGGATTAAGCCCGAACCGCCAGTCAATGAATCAGGCCAGTCTGTCGCGGTTATTGGTTCTGGCCCTGCGGGTATTTCTGCTGCCCAGCAATTACGTAGAACGGGGCATAAGGTAACCGTCTATGAGCGTGCAGATCGTATCGGTGGCTTACTGATGTATGGCATTCCCAATATGAAACTGGACAAAGGTGTCGTTGAGCGACGCATAGATCAATTGCGTAGTGAAGGCGTGGCGTTCTTGACCAATACCCATATTGGTAAACGAGAGAACTTTCCTGAGGGTCATATTAATCAGATTATGCAGGATGCTAAGCATGAAATGACTTATATTGATCCTAATGATCTAATGCAACAATATGATGCTGTGTTATGGGCAACGGGTGCAACCAAACCAAGAGACTTAAACATTCCTGGCAGAGAGTTTAAAGGTATCCACTCTGCTATGGATTTTCTGACGCGAAACACCAAAAGTTTGCTGGATAGCAATCTTCAGGATAAACACTATATCAGTGCCAAAGATAAAAATGTGATTGTGATCGGCGGGGGAGATACAGGTACCGACTGTATTGGTACTTCCCTCAGACATGGCTGTAAAAGTCTGGTCAATTTTGAGTTATTACCGGAGCCGCCTGCGGAACGTGCCAGCGATAATCCATGGCCACAATGGCCAAAAATTTTTCGTGTTGATTATGGTCATCAGGAAGCGCAAGATCGTTATGGTAAAGACCCACGTGAATATTGCATACTGAGTAAAGAATTTATCAGTGATGGTAATGGAAACCTGGCAGGTATTAAAACAGTCAATGTTGAATGGACTAAAGATGAAACGGGTCGCTTTCAAATGCATGAAATTGCGGGTAGCGAGAAAGAATGGAAAGCAGAGCTGATTACTCTGGCCATGGGATTTCTAGGGCCTGAACAAACAGCGACTGATATGATGGGGCTTGAGTACGACCCACGCAGTAATATCAAAGCGACTTATGGGGAATTTGCAACCAGTGTAAAGGGTGTTTTTGCTGCCGGAGATTGCCGCCGTGGACAATCATTGGTTGTCTGGGCAATTGATGAAGGTCGCCGTGCTGCTGAAACGATTGATCAGTATTTAAAGTTGGAGCAATAAGAAAAAGAAAAAAGGCGGGCTATTTAAGGTGAGACAGCTGAAAATTAGAGTTATATTCAAATTATATTATCACTGAGAGCATGAAAAGTACTACAAACTTAAGACGGGACATGCACGAAATAAGCTGGGCAACTGACTTGTCTTTTTGTCCGTCTTTGGTGTTGCACAAACAGCTGTAGCCAGCCATGCGCCTTGAATGCGAACAAAAATACTGCGCCAGTGTAACCATTCACCTCCCCCTCCTTGGCAAGGAGGGGGAGGTGAATGGTTACGATTATTCGTTCCTCGAGTTATTGTCGACGGTATGCCGCATGAAATCGAACTAATATATGGAAATGATGGTAGATTTAGCATCACTTCCTCTTTAGCTAAAAGCAATCCATCGAGCGGGGAAGCGTCTTTTGTAAACTCAATCGTAACCTTACCACTTGTCATATATAGGGCTGGAGGAAAAGTTAGAAATTTAAGGCGCGATAATGATGGTAAATTTTCCTTAGTCACTAGTGATATACACCCAGATACACAAGTTCCATAAATAGCCACCTTATCGCATGAAGATTGTGATTAAGGAGTTAATATGTTCGAAAGTAGTGGTAGAAAAAGAGTAAATATAAGCTGGTGTCTGCTCATATTATTGGTTTTGAATTTGTCAGGGTGCGGGATCGACTCAAAGTACGTGTTTTTGTACTCGTTTCCTATCAGCGGGCTTCCCATCACAGGGTTTCCCATTATAGATGCCTATGCTTGGCGACGAATGGGTGTTGAATTAATAATGGGGCATCTACGTGTGTTTTATTCAATAGTGGTTTATGCAATTTTACTCAGTCTCCTTGCCACGATCCCTTTATATATCAAGAAATCTTTCGAAAATAAAGTACTGTATCAGTATTATGTTTTATATTGGTTGCTTGCTTCATTGATTTTTGCAACTTTATTTCTATCGCTTCTTGGTTTTGAGCCTAGTATGCGTAGCTATATCTACCATGCGTTGTACTTAAGCCTTGACATTCTTTTACCCGCACTGTTACCTGCATTTTATCAGTACTATAAAAAAAATAATTGGGGCAGGGCGTAGGCTGTCGAAGCCCCATACCCTATGCTGTATAGTATTTTTAAATTCAATGTCTTACAGTTCTTTAAAACATAAAATATCGAAAAAAATAGGCTCTTCAACCCCTATTTATTTGTAACCGTTCACCTACCCCTGAAAAAGTTGCAATAATTGTCAATTTAAAAGACAATAATAACGGTTCTTTTCCTTTTGGCGTGAAGGTATAATTCATTAATAATCAACTTGCTA
>CAZLLL010000003.1:0-24768 GCA_964560255.1 uncultured Methylomonas sp. | reverse complement strand
GAGGTTGTCTCATCATTTTCAACAATATTATCCTGATTCTTTTCAGCATGAATATAAACCTGTTCCTCGCCTTTTAAATCCTCAAACCTGATTTCATTAAAATTAGCCCCACTGCCTCCTTTAGAGCTACGGCTTTTAATCCCACTCTGAGTTTTGTTTGCAGGTAGTGCATAAGGGGGTGTCTGCTCACCATTATAAACCCGACCGGTAACTATCGGCTGATCCGGGTCACCTTCCAGAAACTCGACTATCACTTCCTGTCCAATACGCGGAATATGAATGCCCCCCCAGTTTTGGCCTGCCCAGAGCTGAGAGACGCGTACCCAGCAAGATGAGTTTTCATTGGATTCACCATAGCGATCCCAGTGAAATTGTAGTTTTACCTGACCATGCTCATTAGTATAGATTTCCTCTCCGCCAGGGCCTACAACCACAGCGGTTTGTGGGCCTTGCACTATAGGTTTTGGCGTAATGCGTGCAGACCGGAAGGGCGTGCCACTTTCAATAACGGTAAAACTATTTGTGTAATCTGTCCCCCCTCTTCCTGTTGCGAAAAAATCAGCAATATGAATACTATGTCGCACTGAAACAACATTGTACTCACAATTCTGGTCTTCCCGAGGTAGGTTAGTAAGCGTAAATAACCCTCCAGATGTTAACCCTCTTGCTTCCCCATGCCCTTGACCCTGTAAATATTGAGCACTTAATTCTTCTAGACGCGTACGAACATAAGCCTCTCCATCACTTTTATTTTTAAAATCATAAGAGTAATCATACATATCAAGCTCTGCTTCAATATGCTGTCGTGGTACAGTAGAATCTACTATCAGATCAGCGTTAGGCAGAACAAAATCATAATCATTAAGAGCATACGCGCAGGATTGAAAATTATTATTACATGACCACTTGGAAATAAACTTATCAGCATCACGCACGACAGTACTATCTGGTGGATGAAAAGTAAGCACTTCGTATCCTGGGGTAGGCTCATGCGAATTTGGCCCATCCGCTAAAATTAAGGTATTACTCCCTTCCACTTGACTAAAATAAAAGTAAATCCCTTCCTGTTCCATCATCCGACAAAGAAAGTTAAAGTCTGTCTCTCGATATTGTACGCAGTATTCCCAGGTACGATAGCTCGCTGTCAGCTTGTCCTCAATATCCGTATAGCCCAGTTCATTACAGACCTGCTTAATGATGTCTGGAACGCTAAGTTGCTGAAATATTCTACAGTCTGATGTACGGGTTAAAAACCATAACCAGGGATGAATTGTTACATTGTAACGCCCATATGCGCCGTCACTAGTGGCTTGTGAAATTCTACTCACATGGCCATTAAAAAAACGTGTTCCGCCTGATGGCAAATTTAAGCGGATAGAAACATTTTGTCCCAGTAAGTCAGCATAAACTATATCTTCAACACTGGCACACTCAGCGTTGATGGTATAAAGCCTTCCTAACTCCTCCTCAATCGTAAATCCTTGCAGCAACAACACATCCGTCCCTAAAGGAGTGAAAAGTTCTATTTCTCTTTCTGCTTGAGTGAGAGTGAGTGCCATTTTATTTACCTGTTGTTTATCTTTAGTTGCTTATTCAAACTGATAATTAAATTCGCTGTCTTTAACACTAATTTTGATCGCGGATATGCTATCGCCTGCAATCATTTTAGTTAAGAACTCCTGACTGATGGTGGGTAATACAGTATTGGTTAGTATCGCATCAACCACTCTGGCACCACTTTCCAGCTCAGTACAGCGTTCTGCAATCAGGGCAACCACGTCTTCATCATAACTAAACGGGATGCTGTGATTTTCCATCACGCGTTTTTCAATTCGACCGAGTTGTAATTTGATGATGGTGTGTAGCATTTCGTCACTGAGTGGGTAGTAGGGGATGGTGACGAGTCTGCCGAGCAACGCGGCGGGGAATATTTTTAACAGGGGTTCACGTAAGGCTTTAGCGATGCCTTCGGGGTCGGGCATTAATTCCGGATCTTTACACAGGTTGGTGATGAGTTCGGTGCCGGCGTTGGAGGTCAGCAGAATAATGGTGTTTTTGAAGTCTATAAACCGGCCTTCTGCGTCTTCCATCCAGCCTTTATCAAAGACCTGGAAGAAGATTTCGTGCACATCAGGGTGGGCTTTTTCGACTTCATCCAACAGGATAACGCTATACGGCCTACGTCGTACAGCTTCGGTTAATATACCGCCTTCTCCGTAGCCTATGTATCCAGGAGGCGAACCTTTCAAGGTGGAAACTGAATGCGCTTCCTGATATTCACTCATATTGATGGTGATGATATTTTCTTCGCCACCATACAGTGCTTCTGCCAGTGCCAGGCCGGTTTCGGTTTTACCCACACCCGAGGTACCACACAACAAAAATACACCGATGGGTTTGCCGGGGTTATCCATGCTGGCACGAGAGGTTTGTACCCGTTTGGCAATCATGTCCAGTGCATGGCGTTGGCCTATCACGCGCTGGTTGAGGGTTTCGCCTAGTTGCAGTATGGCGGCTATTTCGTTTTTGACCATCCGCCCGACCGGTACGCCTGTCCAGTCGGCGATGACGCTGGCGATGGCCTGGCTATCGACGGTGGGAAACATCAAGGGTTGCTCGCCTTGTAATTCTGTCAGCTGTTGTTGCAGGTCTTTTAGCTGTTGTATCGTTTCTTTGCGTTCTGCTTGCTCTAGTTCTGTTGCTTCTGGACGATGGCTATTGTCTTCTTGCTCTATTTTTTCGGTCTTTTCTTCTGGCGATTTTTCTGTCTCCGCTGTGCGGGTTTTGTCTTCTGTCAATTTCGCCCGTAGTGCGAGTATTTCTTCGACCAGTGTTTTTTCTTCTAACCAGCGTGCTTCGAGTGTGTTTAATCGTTCTTGTTCTTCATGCAGTTTTTCTTCAATGGCTGTTTGACGTTCGACCACATCAATGCCGACAGATGATTCCCTGGATATGATGCCGGCTTCTACGTTTAGAGCTTCTATGCGGCGGCGGCTATCGTCCACTTCGGCTGGCACGGCTAATTGACTAACAGCGACCCGGGCACAGGCAGTATCCAGAACGCTAACGGCCTTGTCAGGGAGTTGTCTGTCGGGGATATAACGGTGTGATAATTTAACTGAATCTTCCAGAGCCTCATCCAGCAACAGTACTTGATGATGTTGCTCCATAACGCCCGCGACACCGCGCATCATCAACAAGGCTTTTTGATCATCGGGCTCGTCAATTTTGACAACTTGAAATCGTCGGGTGAGTGCAGGATCTTTTTCAAAATATTTTTTATATTCTGCCCATGTAGTTGCAGCGATGGTACGTAGCGTACCTCGTGCGAGTGCGGGTTTGAGCAGGTTAGCAGCATCACCGGTACCCGCAGCTCCCCCAGCTCCGATTAATGTATGAGCTTCGTCGATAAATAAAATAATAGGCTTTTCTGAGGCTTGCACTTCTTCTATCACTTGACGCAGGCGGTTTTCAAATTCGCCTTTCATACTAGCACCCGCTTGAAGCAGACCTAAGTCCAGTGTTCTAATGCTGATATTTTGCAGGGGTTCGGGGACATCTCCAGCGGCTACCCGTAGTGCGAACCCTTCGACGACGGCTGTTTTGCCGACGCCGGCTTCGCCGGTTAATATCGGGTTGTTTTGCCGGCGACGCATCAGTATATCTATGATTTGTCTGATTTCATTATCACGACCGACAATCGGGTCTATTTCGCCGTTACGTGCGGCTTCTGTTAAATCAGTTGAGAACTGTTGTAAGGCGGCTTGCTTGCCCATCTGAGCAGGGGGAATGGCACCTGACGCTTCGCCGGGAGTTGCATTGCCAGCGAGTGCACTGCCGTCCTGTGCGTGCATGGCTTCTTCGGGGGAGCCAGAGACGATGGCAGTGAATTCATCCAGCAGGGTATCTGAATTTATTTTTTTAAATTCTGTGGAAATGGTATTGAGGATATTGCGTAAATCGGATGTTTTGACGATACCGATGATGAGATGCCCTGTTCGCACCTGATTACTGCCGTACATTAAACTGGCATATAACCAGCCTTGCTCAACAGTTTGTTCTACATGCGCGGAAAAATCAGAGATGGAGGTAGACCCCGCCGGTAATCGATCTAGCGAGTCAGTAAAGTCTCTAGCTAAATGCGATGGATTTAGCTCAAAACGTTTGATGATGCGATGCAGATCTGAGTCCTGTGACTGTAGCATCTGGTGTATCCAGTGTACTAGCTCTACATACGGATTACCTCGCATTTTGCAAAAAACAGTGGCGCTTTCTATTCCTTTGTAAGCCAGATTGTTTAATTTTCCAAATAAGGCTGTGCGACTAATATCTGTCATACGCTTTCTCCCATATTGAGACATAAATCATTTGCATGCTCTTCTCTTTTACCAGTTTTCAACCAGCTGGTCCAGCCAAGCTGACCATATTGACCCACCTGTACAGTGGGTACCTGTTGTTTTTTTAGCACCAGACTCACCTCCCAGCTATATTCAAAACCTATATAATTATTGACTAGGCCAGTTAAAATTTCTAGCTTATTGCCAGACGGCAATAAGCTTTCATACTCTAGCAGATCCAAGGAGCCGATGGTGATACGAAATTTATGCTGGCATTGCCAGGTTCTTGTGCCAATGACAGCGGAAACACCTAACTGCCCAGTATTTATATCATCATTTAGATAACAATAGCTATCTTTAGGAATATTTAACCATTCGCCGATAAATTCCTCAATCTGTATAGGCATTTGCAAAATATCACTTAATATAGCCTGTAAGCCACTTGCATGTCGAGTGTGGCACCCTAAATGCGCGGCAAAATGTAATTTTGTATAATCAGTAATAACATCTCGTTTTTGCAGTGAAGTCTCACCAAGACCTAATAATGAACCGACATAAAAAGCAAAACGATCTTTATCTGCGCGATCAAATTGTACTGTCGGTTCTTTATCTGCCCAGGCTCGATAAAACAGACTGAGCAAGCGGTGGTGAAACAGGTCGACAAATTCTACAAAGGTATCATCTTTAGAATGCTGTATCCGGCTGCGCGCAAATTCAGTTAAATGTAAAGGCAGCGGGCCATTAACACCAAACACACCAAAAAATAAAACTCTTAATTTTGCCGCACGACTGCCATTAACATCAAATGAATCTAGTGTTGATGACGCAAATCTTACGCTTGGCATCTGACCAAAGCGCACGGCATCATCAGCCGGTTTTACTGAGTGACCTATTCGAGGCTTATTTTTATATAAGCACTCTAGCTGCCGTAACGCAGAAAAAAAACCATATTGATAAGGCTCTTGTTGCAGGCTAGTGAGCAGCTCTATAGGGTTGCTCTGCTTCCTGATCTGACTGGCCATCGCATTATCTCCCCTCGTTCACGGGTTTTAACCACTAGCTGAGTAAAACTATTGATGGATACATATTTACAGAAAAACTGTTCCAGCACAGCACTCAATAAAAAACTACTCGCTCCCACAAAGGCGGCCTCATCAAAATTCAGCGTAATTTCTAATCCTCTGCCAAAACACATTGGCCCTGATACCGGCACACGCACAGTAATTCCTTTACTATTCACGGTGAGTAACCCCTCAATTTGCTTGCCAATAGAAGGCTCAGCGTAATCTCCATAGAGGCGTAATAAATCACGCAGTGCGGTAGCCCCCTGCTTAGCATCATTATTAACTAGGCTTAAGTAGTTTAAAGAGAGGTGGTTAATTAAACGCCATGCAGTTTCACCTTCAGCATGGGAAGGTTTTGGATCAGTGGGAGCAACCAGACAACGTATAGACGCAATAGGTGCGCTTATATCCCAGTTAAAATCCGTTTTACCCTCACCCAGTAACATCATTTTTGGTAAATCACGATTGGTACATAATGCCTGTACTCCTATTTGCTTTAGATCAGTATTATAGGGTGTTTCGCTGGCATCCACTAAAGAAATAAACAACTCACTGCCGATGTAATCTGATTTTAATTTTCCTGCGCCGGTCAGCGTCGATTCCAGAGTTGACTGCCGACTGATCGAGTAATAAGCCCCCCCCTGGTCACCCATATCTTGCTGGTTAGAATAGAATGGGCGAAATAATTGTTCTACTTTTGCCCCCACACTATAACCCTCAACCTCTTGTAAACTATAAATTTCAAAATCCTTTGGCTTGGTTCTATCTATTACCAAATGATGCTCTGTACTGCGATTATCTAAATGAATCCGGTCAGTTCTTTTTGCAAATAAATTGATTGCAGGCGAGCAATTCAGTGCAAAATAACTCGCATCAATTAAATCTTCAAATTCTGCATTTTCTGACCCTAGTAAAATAATAATTTCTACTTCAGTATCATTGCACTGCTGCAAAGCAGATTGCAACTGACATAACTCTATAAATAAATAGCGTTGTGGTATCGCGAAATATTCCTGTAATAAGCGATATCCCTGGAAACTAGGAGCTGTTTGAGGTAGTAGAGCATGCTGCTGGTCAAACCCTAAGGTTTGAATAGCGGTCTTTGGCAGAATATGGCGATACCCTGCAGAAGGCTCATTAACCCCTTGTATAATAACAGCCAGGCTATGCCCAACAATCATCTCGTAAAGTTGTAGAGGAACGACACCACTGCCATGCAAATAGAGCGGTAGATTTTCAATCTTTAATTGCTGCCAGTTATAATCCAATACCGTTTGAAATTTTAAGCGCAAGCCCGACCTGACACCCTTTATTTCAGTTCCTGCATAGCGTAAAGCTTCACCTAAAGGCAGGTAACTTGCCTCCTCTAACTGTATCGGCCACAGCTTTATTGCATGTGCTGTTTGAAATTCACATTTACTGCGCCCCTTAACGCTACTGTGGCTAAACAGCCGGGTATGTCTAGGTAAAACATAACCTTCCTCAGTGACTCCTCCTTTTAAATCCGGCTGAAATTGAACCACTGCCATGGAGGGCAATGGGGCCAAATAATGCGGATAAACAATTTCTAGCAGGTGCTGAGTGAAACGTGGAAACTCGGCATCCATCTTTAACTGAATCCGGGCAGTTAAAAATGCAAAACTTTCCAATAATCGCTCTACGTAAGGGTCAGCACATTCAGTCCCCCCTAAATCAAGGCCTGCTGCAATTTTGGGGTAGCGTTGTGCAAACTCTGCGCCCATTTCGCGAATAAACTGTAATTCTCTTTGATAATATTCAAGATGTCGCGGGTTCATCAGTGGCTAACCTTGCCAAAGTCATACACTGAAACACTACCGCTTTCCAGCTCAAATTCTGTACGTAAATGTAAATGTAAAGGCTGAGGCTCAGCCCATAACTGGCCTTCTATTTCGAAAGTCACCGCATTATGATTAAACAGACTAGCATCCACAAGTACCCTTACCGTCAATGTTTTACTTATAATTCGGGGTTCAAAGTTGATAATGACCTCTTCCAGCATACGCTCCATTGTTTGCAGCTTGACTCCAGACACCGTTTTTCCAGTCAAATCAGGAATTCCGTAATTCAATACTGATGTTTTTATTTGCGGATAGTTTTGTAATTCATCTGGCGGGGCATATTGATTGGCATTCAACAACCAGTTTAAATCGCGTTTTACGCATGCCCTAATTTCTGTTAATGAGCTGATGGCTGCTGTGTAAACATTAAACTGAGCATGTAGCTGATCAAGTTGTTGTTGCAAAGTCTGGCATTGTATTTTGTAATCAGCCACATCCATAATTTGTTGCTTGCTCTTCAATGCTACGAGTTCTTTTTCAGTCCGTTTTATTTTCAGTTTTTGTAACTGAATAGAATTATTGACTGGATCATCATCCGTCAAACGATCTAGTAACGAGGGTAAGAAGCGTTCTTTTGGTAGTGTACGAGCCAAAGGCTATTCTCCCGCCATTTCGTCAGACCCAGTATCAAAGTGGACTTCCCTAACATCCATAATAGAGTAATCATTTATGTCAGTAGACAATATTTTTTGTCCCTGCCCGATGAATAAATCTTCACCACAATCCAGCCAGTCTGTTTTTCTTGATAGTGCCAATAATGGGTCATGTTGATAAGAAAACGGGTATCGACTGGGGATAAGACCAAAGCTTTCCCCCCCATTATTCCAGGTAAAGTGTGTCGGTAACCAAACCACATCACGCAAATCAGACGGCTCTTCAATCATGATCGTTTGTAAATTTTCAATGGGCACCCACATATAACGTCCATCCACAATGACTTCCATTACTGGCCCTAGGCGTGAATCACTGTCTGCCAACCATTGAAATGCTTTCCCATCGATTGTACCCGAGGTCGTTGGAGCAAGTTCAAAAGCTTGCTCTCGCAAGGTTTGCGATTTGGCATTCTCACCTAGTGCCGTTAATTTTACAGCCTGAATTAACAAGGCAAGCCACTCTGCAGGCTTACCAAAGATTACCGGAGCTTTCTTCCCTAAAAAAACCTGTTCTCGAAGACGTTCGCAAGCAATTACCTGCCTATACATAGAGACCATTGCCAAGGTACTGTCATCAAGATCTCTTGCGACATTTAATTGAGTCAGTGCCCTATCCCATTGTCCCATCACTGCCAGCAACTGAAATAAAAACACACGTAACTCTGGATTCGCAGCCTGCTTTTTTACCTGATTCTGCAATTGCTGCAACGCCATTTTGATATCGCCTTGTTTCAGATAGTCTTCTGCTGTCATGCAATCTGCTCCTCAAAGTTTAAGTTAGCCGGGGCAGCTCGCCCCTCCACCTACGATAATAAAAGTGATATACGATGATTCATTTCCTGTCTATAAGACTTTCAGGTTAATCACTTAACGGATACCATACCTCTAAAGTATATTTACCGTTATACCTCACAGTAACGGGTCATGACAAAAAAATATTCTCTAAAGTTATGTCTTCATCACTCAATATAATACCGGAATACAAACCTAGGTTCTCACATTGAGCAGGTATGGTTTTATATTTTTCGATTAACTTTTAATTTTTGTCGGGTATAGAGCTTTATGTAAATAGGCTTTATTTATCTGAGAATCTATATGCCTAGAAACGAGAGCTATAATACTCTTTGCTCATCGTCATCATATGGGTAGTAAATTTAAGGCTATTCTCCCTTTGGTATGGTCAATAAAAATAATATAAAACAATGTATTACATTGAGTTTTCTTAGTCATATTTTTAAAAAATAACCATTAATTTTGCTATTTTTATCAAGATTACTGATAAATTTCATAAGAAACTCAATCATACTGGCATTGTTGTAATTTTTTTTGCGACGAAAACCTGTTACAACTTACGTTAGAAACTTATTTTAATCGCTTGTAGCAAGTTGATTATTAATGAATTATACTTTCACGCCAAAAGGAAAAAAACCAAATTTAATACAAGTGACCTAGCTTAAGGGTATCAAACTATATCGCCTCACCCGTTGCGACATTCCAGCCCTTAGGGCCAACAGCTGAACCTGGACTTCCATCCGTATTGAGAGGCTTATAGTCCCATGTAATTTCACTATAGGCAATCGAAACATTTTCTGTGGGTCTTGACAAACCCCCACCCCCTAGACTGACAGATGAAATAACGCAGTTTTTACACTTAATCTGCACATACCATTCCTTAGCCCCTGTTTCGACACAAACTTCCAATTCCAGTTCTGCTATGTTGGTACCGCTAGCACAATATTGATTGAGATCAGGAGATGATGTATCAATTAACTTGGTAATGCTTAATTCACCAAACATTGCCTGACTTGCGACTAAACCACCTGTCGTGCTGGCATCAGATACCAACTGAGACGTTGAAATATTAAAACTATCCACTTCAATACAGTCTGCATGATCTACATCTGAAGACTCTCCGCTGATGGGAGAAATTTTTAAATAAGTACTCGTTGACATGATATTCACCTTTAATTAAATAATAATAAAAAAACGGCCAAATCCATTTGCCTAAAATGAGAAATGCTATGTTAGACAACTCACAACACCCACTCATCTTGCTGGTCTTTTTGACCGTCTTCAGCGTTGTAGAAATAGTTACGTAGCTCACTATGCGTCTATTTCTACTAATGGAAGGCAAACAAAAATACTGCGCAATATAGGTAGTTTACTTATTGCGCGTTACCTTAGGAATGGGAATCAAATAACGTGTGCATTCTGACTTGTCTTTTTGTTCGCCTTCTGCGTTGCGGAAACAGTTACGTAGCTAGCTATGCGCCTGTTACCGCGCCTTGAAGGCAAACAAAAATACTGCGTCATCATTGCACAACTTATTCAATTCCCATTCCTAGCCCCCTCCAAAATATTGCTATCATCAACTACCTTTTTCTGAAGGTAATTTTGAAACCAGCCGCAATGAAACAGTCAAGCCTTCAAGTTGATAGTGCGGCCTTAAGAAAAACTTCGAAGTATAATATCCAGGATTCCCTTCCACCGATTCAACCACCACTTCGGCAGCCGCCAAAGGCTTTCTGGCTTTATCAACCTCAGAGGCTGTTTCAGGGTTTGCTGCAACATAATTGTTAATCCATTTATTTAGCCATTTCTCCATGTCATCCCGCTCTTTAAACGATCCAATTTTATCTCTGACGATACATTTTAGATAATGGGCAAAACGGCAGGTTGCGAATAAATAAGGCAATCTAGCCGAAAGATTCGCATTGGCTGTTGCATCAGGATCGTCATATTCAAATGGTTTTTGCAAGGACTGAGCCCCAATAAATGCCGCAAAATCTGAATTCTTTTTATGCAGTAATGGCATAAATCCATTTTTAGCCAGTTCTGCTTCACGCCGATCGCTAATGGCAATTTCGGTAGGACATTTCATATCCACACCGCCATCATCTGTTGGAAACGTATGCGTAGGTAAGCCTTCTACAGCACCACCTGACTCAATTCCTCTAATGCGTGAGCACCAGCCATATAATTTAAAGGACTGATTAATATTAACCGCCATGGCATAAGCAGAATTTGACCAAGTATATTTTGTATGCTCGGCTCCGTCTACATCTTCCTCAAAATCAAACTCCTCCACCGGCTCTGTCTTTGCTCCATACGGCAGACGAGAGAGGAAGCGAGGCATTGTTAATCCAATATAGCGAGAATCTTCTGACTCTCTTAACGAGCGCCAGGAAGCATATTCCGGTGTCTGGAATATTTTGGTTAAATCTCTAGGGTCTGCTAGCTCCTGCCAGGATTCCATATTCATCAAGGTAGGTGCTGCAGCGGCGATAAAGGGACAATGCGCTGCTGCTGAAACCTCTGCTATTCCGTTTAGAAATTCAACATCCTGCGGTGAATGATCAAACTCATAATCCCCTAACAAACAACCAAAGGGTTCACCACCAAATAAACCATATTCATGTTCATAAATTTTCTTGAAAATCGGACTTTGATCCCAGGCCGTCCCTTTAAACTTTTTCAGTGTTTTATGTACCTCTTTTTTAGAAATGTTAAGTACCTTAATTTTTAACATTTCATCGGTTTCGGTGTTATTGATCAAATAATGCATACCTCGCCAACTACCTTCCAGTTTTTGAAAATCCTGATGATGCATCACCAGATTAACCTGATCAGTAAGGCGCTTATCTATTTCAGCAATCATAGATTCAATAGACTTCACCGCATCATCAGAAATCAGAGCGGTATCTGCCAAAGCCTGTTCTGCCAATGTTTTAACTGCATTTTCTACTGCTTCTTTGGCTCGGTCTGATTTGGGCTTGAATTCTTTTTGCAATAATACAGAAAAATCCCCCCCCTCTGCTGTCGCTTCTTCTGCAACTGCTGCACCTGCTTCAACTTCTGTGTCAGCCATGATTAACCCCCCTCAGATTCATTGTTATCACTCGCATCCTTGCTATCTCCACCCGCATCAGGTTTAGGTGTAGAAGCTAAAGACTGAAGAATAGCGGGGTCATTGAGTGCTTTGGCAATTAGATCCTCTGCCCCCCCCTTGCCATCCATATAGGTTAATAAATTAGCCAGCTGAGTCCTTGCTTGTAACAGTTTATTAAGTCCATCTACTTTGCTTGCCACAGCTGCGGGTGAAAAATCATCCATATTTTCAAAAGTAAGGTCGACATTAAGATTGCCTTCACCTGTTAAAACATTGGGCACTTGAAAAGCAACTCTGGGTTTCATTGCTTTGAGTCGATTATCAAAATTATCGACATCAATTTCCAGAAAATCTCGGTCACCAACTGGGGCAAGTGGATCCTCTGGCTTACCTGATAAATCAGCCATTACCCCCATCACAAAAGGTAATTGAACTTTTTTTTCAGCACCATATAATTCCACATCGTATTCAATTTGAACTCTAGGTGCCCTATTTCGAGCAATAAACTTTTGACTGCTTGCTTTAGCCATAATCGGTCTCCTAAATTTTGTTAGTAATAAAATAACCCATAAATAATCGAAAAACTAGTTCTTCGTTTCTTCTTGAACACCACAAATATTTTCAGCTTGATTGACTGCATCGGGTGTCATATCGCGCAAAATTTCCATAAAATTCATTGCCAGTAATTTTTTTGCCCGCAACAATAGAAAAGGAACTGGACTCGAAGGTTCGTAACGCTCAAAATATTTGCAAATCTCATCAATCGCACGAATTACATCTGTACGGTCGTGAATACCTGCACGCTTCGTTGCTTTTTTGACTTCGCCTGTATTATCAGTAGCCTCTTCAACCTCAATATCAACCCTGTCTTTCTCTAACAGCTGCCTTTGTTGCAATTTTTCACCTACAAATTTGGCGATTGCCTGTAATAAGCTTGTGATAGCAGATAAGTCAGGGGCATTAACCGCATCCGCTTTATCGATTATAATCTTGCTAATCCCTTGAACTTGCTCCAGAGATTGCTTTACAGGTGTTACCAGTTTCTGCAGTACGTCAATATCAGCATCGTTAAAAACAGCATCAATCACTGACATTTCTGTTGGTATTTCATCTTTTACGGGTGCGCTTTTACCCTCGGCAATTTCAATATCTCGCCAGGAAAAACTTCCCATTGCAGATTGAATGAGTGGGATTTGATTAACCGGCCTTCTTACCAGCGCATAGTCATTAAGAGAACTTAGCGTATTGACCCTTAGCATCGGATAATCATCTTCGGGATCCTGAAGAGGGTAAACCGCATCCCAGTGTTTGTCTAACCACCCCCGTATCAGAGTGAGGCCTTGATTCAGGCCATTGAAACCATCTGACCGTAGCAAAGAGCAAGTCAAGTGCATAATCACTTGAATATCGTGAGTACGCTCCAGCAATTCTAGTGCCAGACTACGCATAGCCCTCCAGTCAGGCTCTTCAGCGGGCATTATTGAATCCCCCATTTGCCTTTCTTCGACAAACTTGGATAGCCCTTCTAATTTAAGAAAGTCAGCATCTTCCTCAAGATTTTCACCGCAGGGGAACTCCGGTGAAATATCATTGAGTAAATGCTCCAGATTTAATTCAGCCAATGATCTCTCCCTCGTCTAAAATCAATCAAAAAGTTATTTATCACTATAGGCTTTCAGGTAAATAGCTTCACGAAGTCCATCCCTCTAAGGGATGTTTGCCGTTATACCTCACAGTAACGGGTCACGACAAAAAACTTTCTCTAAATGTATTTCTTCATAAATCGTAACTACTCAGGCTATGATTAATTGGGCTGTAGCGATTTTGGCACTTCATTTCGGATGATAAAGGGTATCCTAATTTAAATTCCCTGCAAAACTTAAATTATAAAAATATAACATATTGATATACAAGGATACATATTTTTCCAAAGGCCAGTTTACCAAGGAATTTAAACAGGATACGATAAAGGCAAAGAAATAGGTATTTTTTAAAATGGAAACCATTTCTCTCAGATAACTATAGATACTAACACTAAACCTACTGTGTTTAAAAGTATTTTAACCTGAAAATCCCCATTTTTTTTATTTTAAAAAAACATTTCCCCTAACGACTCTCTAAAAAACACTAGCTCCCTGCCATAGAAACTTGCACCATAATAAGTGTAATATTATCTCGCCCACCCCGTTGCAAGGCTAGATCCATCAATTCATTCACTGCTTGCTGATATGATCTGCGATTAAGAACTTCTTCAATTTCAATATCGGTTACTTCTTTATTTAAACCATCGCTACAAAGCAAGAAAATATCATCATCCCTAAGCTCCTGAATCTGCGCATCCAGAAAAGCCTCAGCTTCACCGCCAATAGCATGCGTTAATATTTGTGCATAGGGATGTACTTTTACCTCCTCAAGACTAAATCCTTCAGCTAATAACCGGTCTTCATTATTATGATCACGGGTAAGCTGCTTTAATTCTCCTCGTCGAAAGAGATAAATGCGGCTATCTCCTGACCAGAGAATAACACAACGTGTTTGATTTGCATATAAAATAGCGACCGTGCTACCTATCACACTATCACCGCCCTCCAATGCAGCCAGCCCTAATAAGGTGATGTTCACTTCTCTTATTTGCTGATATATTTTCTTGATCGTAGATCCTAGCCTTTTCTCTGGTACAAACTGTTTTAAAGTTTTAATAATCTCAGCACTGGCTAATTCACCATTTTTGTGCCCGCCCATGCCATCCGCAACAACCCATAAATTCTTATCCGACAAGTCCGCAAAGGCATCCTGATTAATTTTACGCACGATCCCAACATGAGTTCTCCCCCAGGAAGACCAGAGTGTATTATTTTTTGCTTTCATTATTATATCGTTGTCACTTATTCGGTATTATTCATATCATTACAGAGTCTCACCCTGAGCTCCAAAAGGCAAATCTGGATAACGGCTCCCTTCCCAGCCCCATTTTTGCCAATCACCGTCTAACATTGCAGCAACCCCATCAAAGGGCGGCAGTCCTTCACAAATTAAAAAGGAAGAATCCACCTGCTCGGACCCTTGTGTCCACCAGACACTATAGGCAAAGCAATGCTCTTTGAGTAAATTATCCAGAAAACAAGGTAATATTTGACTAATCGTTTGCTCTGCTTGCATGGTTTTTTGCCAAGCATGATGCGTTGCTTGCTGGGCAATTTGTTTTGTAGGTGCCACGAGATCGCAATGGTTACTAAGCACTTTAGCCTTTAATAAATCAAGTTCTCGATTAAATTGCTGTAAATTAAAATTATCCTCCAGACTGGAGAGTGCTAAATTTTCCACCTGTGTAAACCAGTCCGTTTCGTCTTGTAAGGCAATAAAGGGGTTAATCTGCAAACGGTTCATGGTCACAATCGTCATGGGATAATAGCGACCAATTCTATCCACACTCGGCATCATAATCCCCATCCAGCCATGCTCACCACAAATGCCTGGTGCTAAAACAAAGTGATAGATAGGGCCTGTCAAATAACAGCTTAACCAGCTTTCTCCCAGCTGTTGCTGGCTATTGATAATCGCCTCCTGTAGCCAGGCATCCCAGGGATTGATAAAACTAGCTGGCAAACCTCGGCTAACAAAATCGCCATGCGTAGACACTTTGCCATAATACCCGTTAATTAAAGATTCTGTAGACATTTGAATGATTGTAAGTCCGTTAGCTGAAAAGGATTAACTGCACTATTAGCCTGTAGTTCAAATTTGGCTTCGCGCCCCTGAATGTTAAAAGTCATAATAAAGAGGGTAGGATTAGATGTCGGAGCAATGTCCGCTTCGTCAAAAAGCCGGAATAGCGCCCAGGGGCCTTCTTTTGATAATCCAGAATAGCCTCCCTGTACAGGCGGTAGTAACTGTATGCGTACCTGCCCTGAATCATTAGGGCCTGGCCAGCTCATAGGAACAGGCCGAATAGGCCCGTGTGCATAGGTAAGAGTTTGCCCGTCGACATCAATAATAAACTGAGAAATAGAGGAGTTCATAGAAATAGGTTTTAATTTAAAACTTATCTTAGGTGATTGCCGGCCCATGCGGAAAAAAATATTTTTGATCTTGTCTGCCCGTCGAAATTGTTTTAATGCACCACGAGATACCCCAGCCCCTCCGCCGCCACGTGTATTCCAGCGCCAGCTATTTCTGCCTTTTTCTACGGATGCGGCTAGGTATTTCTTAAAATATTCATCCATCAAACCTCCAGGGCCAAAAAAGTAGGTAAAATCTTCAAAAGTAATCTCTCTGGTATTTTTACCTATCGGATACATGCCTTGAATAGCCTGCTGACAAAAAGGCAAAACAGCTGACTTCCACATAATATTCAAATGGCTGCGTATACCGCCCGTCACTAGATTATGGCTACTTTCTGCAATTTCTCCCACCATCGTATTCACAGGAGCAGGAGCTCGGCTACCTTCCAGCTTTAGTTTTGAAATCGCTTGCAGAGTTTGTTCCTGTTGACCTATGGCTATCTCACCACTCGCATGTAATAGTGAGTTGAGATAGACATGCAATTCATTTAATACCGAAAGCGTATGGTCTAACGCTGGCGGCATACCCTCTTTCGTTTCCACCAGCTCATTCAACCCGCTAAAATGCTCGACTACCATATTAGGTGAAATTTTTGATGAGACAGTATTATATATCCTTGGTGAAGTGCGCATTATACTGTCCAGAGATGCTCTGGCTGTATCAAACTTTTCCCCTGCCTGCTCTAAAATAGATTGATTTTTTTTGCTCAGGCAACTCATACTAGTCTCTTCAGTAACCGCTTCAAGATACAATTTTACCGGTGAATTCTTTGCAGAAATGATATTCAGCATTTCAACTAGTTGAGCCTGACTAGTGACCGGTTTGATGACAATATCCGCCAATAAATCATCCCAGAAACTAATATAATCTAGCAGATAGTATTTTAAGACATTTTCCCGTAAATCATTGATCTCTTCTATTGAAAGCTCTAGGGTTTCATGACTCCTCAGCACCCAGTTAGTACCTACCTGTTGTGCAATTAACCTTTCATTATTGAGCAAGAAGACATCAGCATACCCTTTACAGGTATATAATCCTGGAACTCCTGTTGTCAGAGGTTGGCCACTTTTACTCGATAGAATTAACGAGGCCTCTCTTCCTGCTTTATCACTGACACGAAAGTCTGTGATATCATGCTTTATTAAGTCTAGTTTAACGCGCGCATAAACTCTTTCGGCGATAGGTGTATTCTGCAATATTTGTCTTGTCTGCCGAATCTCTACTTGATCTAAAGGCCGCGGTAATGGAGCAGGGCGCACCGCTAATAAAGCGAGCAAGTGAGAATTCAAAGACTCACGCTGCTCAGTCGTGACTTCTAAAGGCAGATTATATTTCCAATCCAGGCTATGCCACACAGCAATTGCATTGGCATCATAATGTTCTGCACTGCCCAACATAAGATAAACTTTAAGTGCCTCATATAAATAATCAGTTTTATCCGTATTGTTGCGTAGTTGTGTTTCAATCCGCACCATCAAGCGTGGTAAAAAAACATCTTTCAACAATCGCTGGTATAGAGAAATAGTAGCATCGCCAAGCTTATCACCCTGATATAAGCCAAAAGTAAGAGGCCATGGCGTACTATCACGCTTCTGGTCAGCATACCCCCCTGGCATCTGTCGTACTTCATTCAGTAACGGCAAAATAGATAAGACATCGGAAGAGTCAGGATTAATGTCATTAATTTGTTGATTAATTGCGGCTGTTTGCTCAGCCATATCATTTATATAAGCCTGATTGCCGAAATAGCTACCTGCCCAGATAGCAGCTATCGTTAAGCTAGCCAAGCTTACCAGCATAAAGGCACCACGCTGCAACCAGGAACGCTTTTTTTCCAGTTTTAAATTAGTGCCAGCCAGACCCGATTCAGAAAAAATTACTCCTTGTAGTAAACGATTGACAAAAAAGCTTTTTCCCCCTCCTACTGATGCAACTCGTGCCCCTGCCCGCAGCCCATAGTTATTTGCTAAAGCACCCATAATCCGATCAATAGGCGAGCCTTCCTGAGTGGCACTGGTAAAGTAAACACCCCGAAACATAATATCTTCGGCATATCGGCTGGATTGAAAGACTTCCTCAAGAAAAGGCTTAATAAGCTCATGCAAAGAAGCAAATTGCTGTGGAAAAGTGTAGATCTGACTACGCCGCTCTGCACCTCTTTCTCGCTCTAATTTATCAAGTAATTGCTGCTGTATCTGTTGTTGCAATAATTTGAATTCAGCGCTAAATTGTGCAATATTATTCCCTTTTTCCTCATTGCCCAGATCAAACGTCATGCCCCAGACTTGAGAACGAGACTCCCTGCCCAGATCATCAAAGTACTCCATAAACCCAGCGAGTAAGTCACATTTGGTAAATAACAGATAAACAGGAAAGTCTATATTAAATCTTGCATGTAATTCTTGAATACGCTGACGAATCGCTCTTGCCTGAGTTAAATATTGCTCACTTGATTGCTCCATTAAATCAGAAATGCTCATAGCAATAATAACCCCATTAATTGGGCGTCTACTACGATTTTTCTTCAGTAAATCGAGAAAACCTAGCCATGCAGCCTGATCAGCTGTTTCATGACTATCTTGTGTCGTATATCGTCCTGCCGTATCCAGCAAAACCGCATCATCAGTAAACCACCAGTCACAGTTGCGTGTCCCTCCTACCCCACGTACTGCATCTTTGCCAAAAGTATCCGATAATGGAAACTTTAAATCAGAATTCTTTAATAAGGTGGTTTTTCCTGCTCCTGGAGGACCAATCAGAATGTACCAGGGTAATTGATACAGGAATTGCTTATCAGGGCCACTCCCTAAACGAGTCTCCTTAAGAACCCCCAATGCCTCTTCCAATCGGACTTGTAGAGTGTTGACTTCCTCTTCTGAGGCTTGTTCATCGGCACTTAACCCAGGGGCGCTCGTATCTGCCATTGCAGCAATTATCTGTCTATTTTCTTTGTTAGCCTTAAAATATGTCCAGTAACGAGTGGCAAGCCAAAATAACAGGATGCCCCCCATTAACAACCACCGATGAAGTTCTTCAGCCAAAGGGGCATAATCTGCAAATGCAAAAAAAGGCCCTATAAACCAGATCAATAGCCCTAGAGCGATCATACCCAGCAGGGAAATCACCCAGCGTTGTTTAAAAAATGTCAAAAACTTCTTCATATTGCCCAATCCTTCTTCATATACTTCACGCAGTCACTGGTGTACTGCTATAGGGTTACCAACTTAAGACGGGACAAGCTTATATTGTAGGGTGGGCAATCTTTTCTGCCCACCGGGGTTCAGCCTTGATGGTGGGCAAAAAAAACTGCCCAGCCTACTTGTTATACAAGTGTTCTGTCCCGTCTTAAGGGAGCTGGAAATAAATAATCGTCCAATATTGAGCAGGGTTTTTGTTCGTATTCAAGGCGTAGTAACAGGCGCATAGCTGGCTACGTAACTGTTGCTACAACGCAGAAGACGGACAAAAAGACTAGCAATATTGGATGATTATTTGTTTCCAGCTCCCTAAGTTGGAAGCCTGCTATAGCAAGCCGGATTTAGTTGCTAGCAAAGCCTACCCCTCATTTTAACAAAGTAACCTCAACACGGCGGTTTTTTGCCCGCCCCTGTCGTGTCGTATTAGGTGCGATGGGATCTAAGTCAGAGCGACCTTCAATCAGGGTTCTACCAGGCTTACTCAAATTCTGTTGAATAATTTTTGCGACTGCCTCTGCTCTTGCTTTCGATAAGTGCCAATTTGATGGGTAGCGGGAACTACGGATCGGCACATTATCAGAGTGCCCAGTGATTAAGACCTCCCCTGCCAGCTGATTTAATGCGTCTGCAATTCTATGCAACAGAGGAATAAGGGAGCGAGTGACAGTCGTACTCCCCGAACTGAATAGGTTATCACCCTGAATGGTAACCGTACTACGCTGCACTAACTCAGCCACTTCAACTTGCTTATTTTCAATTTCGTCAGCGAGTAACATAGATAAGGCTATCTGCGGTGTCGGTGCTGGCTCATAAATGGGTTCGGTGGGTGCTATTTGCAATATCGGTGGTTTGAGATCTAGTATTTGCCTGAAAACAGGGTCAGAGTCACTATTCAGTTGAAATAAAAAAACACTGAACATAATCGCTAATAACGAGCCGGCAACAGCACCAAAAACCCACAACGGAACAAACCGCACCAAAGGATTACGCTGGTCTGTGACACCTTCCCAGTGAGGGGATAAAGCCAACTCTACACTTCCTCTCTGCTGCTGTAGTATCTGGTACAACCATTCTCTGACTTCTGCCAGCTTGTTTTTTCCATTTTGCATTATTCGGTAGCGACCCTCAAACCCAAGTGCCAGACACAAATACATTAGCTCTAATAATCCTCTGTTTTTTGCCGGATTCTGTGCCAACGATTTAAGTAACAGGAAAAAACGCTCACCACCTGACACTTCCTTGTGAAACAAACTCAACAAACTTTGTTGTGACCAACTGCTATTATTACCCCAGGGAGTATTTAAAACGGCTTCATCCAGCACTGTACATAAAACATACCGCGCACTAGAAATAGTTTGAGGATCTACATCTTCAGCCTGAGCAGTGACCTGGAACTGCTGGATTTCCTGAATAATTTTATTTTTTAATTCTGTTGGGTCAGATTGACTATGGGAGCCATGGATTCGCGTCAATAATGCCAGCAAACCTGAAGAAGCCTTTTCTAATGAGTTTAGCCGGCCCAGTCGTGGTAGAGCCTGATTACTTTTTGGGGGAGTCGTTCTGGGCGAAGATGGGGGAGTAGGTGCCTGAATATCGGATCGTTTTCCACCTGGGACAGGTCGAATAATGGTTCTATCATCTGCCTGTGGAGCAAAAAAAGGGTCATCTGATGGCATAATATTTATCCTCTGATAGCCCAGAACTCTAGTTCAAGTTCTGGATAATCACCTGAAAAGTGCATGGCGATTGTGCCGCTTTCTTGTAATTCTTTCCATAAGACGTGACTCTTATCCAGCTCGAAGTAGATCATACCTTTATGAAAAGGAATCTGTCTCGGCGCGACAGGCATTGCGATAAGCTTTATTCCTGGTACTTGCGACATAACCAGATCTCGAAGCTTTTCTACCGTTGAAATAATTGTTTTACGTGGGATATGGCTACGTAATGTATCGGCATTCATTTGCGCTCCCACGGCGAGTACAAATTCAGCTGAGTGTAGTAGTTCTCGATCATGCACTGCCGCAGTGCGAATCTGGTGTGGATGTTCTTCGAGAGGAATTGAAATGGCCCTAGACTCAGAAACCCAGCTTAATGAGTCACGCAGTGCTATGACTACCGGCTCAAAACAGAGCTGTAAATTATCGTGCTGATAGTCAGGAAAAACAACTGGTCGATGGCCTTCCTGTGTCATCGTAGCTAATTCACCAGCCATCTGTATCATAATACTAAACAACCTTTCGGGATGTACTTGTTTCACTATCGTAAAGTGATTAAACAAAGGCTGGTAGCGATTGACAATTTGCAGTAATAAGAAATCCGTTATTTCTGCAACGCCTCCCGTGCCATGAGACCCTAGTCGTTTCGCTAAAGCTTCACCTCGGTGGTGTAAAATTCCTGAAATTTCTTGAAGGGTGCTAAACAGTTGTTCTGATGCACTGCTGTACAAGCAGCTTGGAATAAATTGTTTATCCAGAATAACCAGCTTATCTTTTTTCTGCTCCACGACTCTGGCAATAGGGATAGTGACGAACCCACCCTGATTCTGGCTGGCAGGACGTAGCCGAGTCCATAATTCACCACTTTGTATGACTGCATGGCTTTGTTCAGACTGTGAGTGTATATCTTTAACGTCTATTTCTTGCAAACGGTATCGACTGATTTCATCGAAATCTGTCTCCCAGGCAATTTCTTTACCTGCACTACGTAACACCGGCAAAGCCAGATAAATAATCTCGTTTTTTATTTTTAAAGTGACTTCAAAAGGGCTGGGTATTGGGTGTTGGTCGGGAATACTAAAGGGTGTTCCATCTGGAAAAACACCTCGACACTCTGTAATAGAAAATTTACCCAGTGTGAGTAATTGCTGATCAATTTCCAGGTGAGTTACCCCCCAGGAAAAGCTTTGCAATCCTGAACAGCGGGACTCAACCCAGTTTTGCATATTGCGATCCTGTTGCTGAAAATGTAAAGGCTGAAGAAACATGCCTTCAGTCCAGATAACTTTGTTATTCCAAGTCATATCATTACCTTTATTTTCAATGGCTAAGAAACGTGCACGAAATAAGTTGTGCATTCTGGCTTGTCTTTTTGCTCGCCTTCTGCGTTGCGGCAATAGTTACATAGCTTGCTATGCGCCTATTGCCGTGCCTTGAAGGTAAACAAAAATACTGCGCCATAATTGCCCAACTTATTTAATTCTCACTCCTAAGTTATTTCGTGCACGTTCCTAAGCGTTATTTTTTCCAAACACTGATGCTTAATTTATCAACAAAAATCAGTAGCTGAGTATTTTTTTCAATCGAGATGACTATTGAATCACGCCACATAGCCTGATTGATATCACGAAAAGCTGCGATAACTGCAATAAATTGCGCTTCAGGAGCCACATTTTTTTTCCAGCTTTGCGTGTCTCCCGGATTCAGGTGAAACTGTTCTGATGCCAATATGTCTCCTCCTAATGCCGATTCAAAATTTTCATACAATCCATAAAAATCAGATTCTGAATAGAGCCCGATATTTTTTAACTCAAAAATACGTACAACGATAGGAGATGGGCGATTGTTGATATCAGGGTTAACCTGTGAGGAAACAGAAATCGTAGCATTTATAACTGCCCCCGGACTCTGAGGCTTCTTTGAGGAAGCATTACACCCTATCAATAACAATACCAGTGAAACACTCCCTAACGCTCTTATAATAACCTGCATATTGTGACTCCTTGACCTTTAATAAAATGGGCTATCTTTCTTTGCATTCTTTAGTTCGAGCATTTGTTGTTCATATGACTCAGCAAATGCTTCGCCAAATAAATGATAGAAGTTATCGCTTGCTTCACGCTCAATATCATCGTAGAGATGTTCAAATAAGCGCCATAACTTTGCTTGCTTATGAATGGGTATACTCGCACTGAGAGGGCTCTGTTTTTGTAATCGTTGTTCTAATTTTTGCGGGTCAAAGCGTTTAAGCACCTCAAGTAATGCTGTTTGCATCCCCGAAATCACTGAAACCTGGTGTGCACGAATATCATCAAATGCTTCCTCTATTGCTTCTTCGGCCTGTAAATATCCGGCATTCTGTGGTGTTAGCAATTTTTTCATTGCCTCGTCGACTGTCACTGAAAATTTAACAGGATTATTTTCTATCGGCTTTATTGTCGTCACATCCAGATGCATTTCATTTTTAATTTTAGCTCTGCCGATTAATACATCCATGGTTCCCTGAATTGAAGCTCGCATGATTTTACCGATAATATAAAAGCTTTCCGATGTCATTGAGTCACCCACTCCCAAGCTTTCAAGCTCTGCTCCTCTTAGGAAATTATCCATACAAACTTTCTGTAAATCAGGCTGAGTTAAGAGGGGGGCAGGACCTTCTAATTCGGATTTGTTGGCCTTATCAGGCTTATCAGCTAATTGTACTGCTGGTTTTATTTTTGGGGATGGCTTAATGATATTTTTTTTCTCAGCAAAAAAATCTTCTGGAAATAGCTCTTCGCTAGGAGTGCTCTTATTCTCATTTTTTTTAAACCAGTCCCTCGCAAAAATATCCTCAGTGCTTGTTTGACGCTCATTTTTTTTCTCTGCCTTAATCGGCTGAAATGCATCTTTAAAAGCAGGAGGTGCCTGCTCTATTATTCCTCCCTGCTTTTTTTTTCCTACGTTAGCTGAACTATTATCATCAAAATCTGCAAGATTTAGCCTTGGAAAAGGATCAGTACTATTCTCCTGTTTAAGCATCAAATGATTTTCATCGATCATTTCTTGCACAGTATCTATACCCAATTCGGCAAAAGGGTCATCAACAAAAGGAGAGCTAGATAAATCCTGCTGCTGATCAATAATACTCACTAACAATGTATATTCCGCAATACTTATCTTATCACCATCCGTTAATTTAATGCTATTGCCATCACCAATAGGCAATACTGCCTCATTGATTAAAACACCATTTGTACTGATATCAGTTATATAATAATCAGGGGGGCGAAAATCAATAACAGCATGATGTCCAGAGATATACCTTTGAGAATCCTCTAATACCACAGTATTATCAGCATTCCTCCCAATAGTAGCAGAGGCTTCCCCAATAGTAATACTGTCTATCTTATCGCCCGTTTGCATAGTCACACTTAACATTAGCTTCATTTTACTATTCCATCTACCCTCTGCTTATAATTGCTAGCCTTGAATTTGTGTAAATACGCACTACTTGTTTATTCAATATAACGTACCCATATTCCTTAAATCAAGTTTTAGCATGACTATCTTATATCGTTCTCAAACTCACCCAAGGGTGCAGCCAAGGCTTTCTCATAAAAACATGGCATACTTATTGAAAGTTATAATATATTGATATGTATTGTTATTTTTTAAAATATGTTTGATTTTTATTTTTTTAAAATTATTTCTCACATTGAGCGGGTATGGTTTTATATTTTTCGATTAACTTTTAATTTTAAAACAAATGGTTATACTTAAGTTTATTAGGTTTCAATGACTTATATAGAATCATTTAGAATCAATGTATCAATACCTTCGCCAATTTTGATTTATGCCAAAAACATCAATTTTTGACCTATGTAAATCAATAGATTACATGTTGATGAATTTGACAAAATGAAAATATTTTCACTTTGGCGAAGGTATTGATGTATTACATGCAATTAAAAATGCCTGATTTCTAATGTTATATTTTTATTATTTATACG
>CAZLLL010000002.1:24895-28707 GCA_964560255.1 uncultured Methylomonas sp. | reverse complement strand
ACTATTAATTTAACCCTTTGGGAAAACACTTCCTAAAGGGGACTGTTTTCCCTTTTTTTTGGAGAAACAGTGATGAATAAAACAATTGAAAGACTTTCTGCTGATCAAGGTGATCAATCTTCTATAGATGAAGCGTTGGAGCAGGAATCGAATGTTATAGACCTGCCTCAATTTTTAACAGAATTTGGGGCAGGTTTAATGGATTCAGTCTCAAAACAGCACCCACCTATTTATGATGGAACACCTAATGAACAGTGGGATAAAGTCATGAACCAGTTAAAAAGACAGCCTTTTGAAGCACAACGGGAGCGAGTACAGGCGGTCTGTAAACTTTTATCTGATGAGGGCGAGTCGGCAGCTATTCTCAACGGGGAAATGGGCTGTGGCAAAACTATGATGGGCATAGCGGTATCAGCCTGTTTGTTTACAGAGGGGTATCGCAGAACTTTAGTGATATCACCCCCTCACTTAGTCTATAAATGGAGACGGGAAATTCTTGAAACCATTGATGGAGCAAAAGTCTGGGTGCTGAATGGCCCTGATACCTTGCGTCAATTGCTTAAAATTCGTGCCAATAGCAAAAACCAACCTACTGTGCCAGAGTTTTATATTTTGGGTCGAGTAAGAATGCGAATGGGGTTTGACTGGCGACCTGTTACCCAGGTTCGCAGAGTATATGAGCGTGTGGTTGTAGCAGAAACTCAAACTCAGGCGAGACGGTCTTATATCGTTACACATGAGTATGCGAGCTGTTCAGATTGTGGTGAATATATTGTCAATGATGAAGGAGAGCGTACCAGTATTGCTGTGTTCTTCAATGGAGATTCCAGTAATACTCGAAATAACTGTGAACATTGTCAGGCTCCACTTTGGACGTTAAAGCGTAATAAGCAGCCTAAAGACTATCGAGGGATGGTGCATGATTCAATGTGCCAGATACCCACAATAGGGCCTAAAACAGCCGATAAACTGCTAAATGGATTTGGTGCTGAAACCCTGTCAACCATGCTGTCTGATAACGTGTACGAGTTCATTAATTTAATGGATGAAGACGGTGAAATGGTTTTTTCAGATAAGCAGGCTAAGCGGATGGAACGCTCGATGGCCAGGCAGGCTTTTGGGTTTGGTCAGGGTGGTTATCAGCCATCTGAATTTATTAAGCGTTATTTACCGGATGGTTTTTTTGACTTATTGCTGGTGGACGAAGGGCATGAATATAAAAATTCAGGTTCAGCTCAGGGCCAGGCAATGGGAGTTCTTGCGACTAAGGCCAGAAAAACGGTGTTATTGACGGGAACCTTAATGGGGGGCTATGCCGATGATATTTTTTATCTTCTGTGGCGAGTGCTATCTTCACGAATGATTGAGGATGGTTATCAATACAATGGCCAGAATAGTTTAGGGACTGCTGCAATGAGCTTTATGCGTGAGCATGGAGTTTTAAAAGATGTCTTTAAAGAGACTAGCGGTGGAAATCACAGAACAGCCAAAGGTAAAAAAATGGTAGTTCATACCTCAAAGGCACCAGGATTTGGTCCAAAAGGTGTGACTCGCTACGTTTTACCTTATACCGCATTTTTAAAGCTGAAAGATATTGGAGGTAATATTTTACCTTCTTATCAAGAGGTTTTTATGAATGTGGAAATGACTGAGGTTCAAGCCGAAGCTTATGAAGGGCTATCGAGTCATTTGACTTATGAGCTTAAACAGGCATTAGCTAAAGGAGATAAATCTTTAATGGGACTGGTTTTAACTGTTCTGTTAGCTTGGCCTGATACTTGTTTTAGAGAGGAAAAGGTGATCCACCCTAGAAGCAGGGAAGTGCTCTATTATGTTCCAGAAATGCTTGAAGAAGATGAGCTGAGTCCGAAAGAATTGGAGTTGGTTGATATTTGTAAAGCAAACAAGGCAAAGGGTAGAAAGGTATTGGTTTATACCGTGTATACGGGCAAACGCGATACCGCTTCTAGGCTAAAGAAAGTTCTGGAAATATCAGGCTTTAAAGTCGCTGTTTTACGTTCTAGTATAGGGACTGATAAACGGGAGGACTGGATTATGGATCAGGTAGATCGAAATATTGATGTATTGGTGAGTAATCCAGAACTGGTAAAGACAGGGCTAGACTTACTGGACTTTCCAACTATTTGCTTCATGCAAAGTGGCTACAATGTCTATACCGTACAGCAAGGATCAAGACGCTCTTGGCGAATAGGCCAAAAACAGCCTGTTGATGTTTATTTCCTTGGTTATGAAAAGACGGCACAGATCAGCTGCTTGGAACTGATGGCTAAAAAAATAGCGGTCAGTCAGTCAACATCAGGTGATATGCCGGATACAGGTTTAGATGTACTGAACTCAGATGGCGATAGCATTGAAGTGGCTTTAGCAAAACAGCTCATAGCGGCTTAATTTTAACTAACTGCCCCCTAATAATTGGGGGATTTTTCCAGTATTTTTATAGGTAATGCGTTAAATATAAAAATACTGGAAAAAGCTTGAATAATACGGTATAAATAAGGTGTTTAAAAGTTTTGATTGCTTTCTCAATCATACCCTTAGTCGCTGCGAGTCTGTTTTTAACCAACGACCTGTTTCTGCGGAAACAGTAACAGACGTTTTTATTTTTTAACCCAACCAGGGAACCATTCCCTGTGGGTCAATGTGTTTCTTTGGTTTTTTTTGGAGAAATACAATGTCTTTATCTTCTCGTTTTACCTCTGCACATATTATTCGTGCAAATCATCCTTTATCTAATGATCAATTAGAACTACATGTTCCTTCTATCTTTGCTGAGACAGCACATGATTCAAGATCAGTTCAATATGCACATATTCCTACCAGTACGGTATTAGATGCGCTTAAAAAGGAAGGCTTTGAACCTTTTATGGCGTGTCAGGCTCGTGTTCGAGACCCGTCTAAAATTGGCTTTGCCAAGCACATGCTCAGATTACGCCATGCTTCACAGATTGGTATGAATAATAAGGATGGCACTAATGAAATTATTTTATTAAATTCTCATGATGGGTCTTCATCGTATCAAATGCTGGCAGGCTGTTTTCGCTTTGTCTGTCAAAACGGTATGGTCTGTGGCGATACTTTTCAAGATGTCCGAGTTCAGCATCGTGGCAGTGTTGTAGATAATGTGATTGAAGGTGCTTATGAAGTATTGAAAAACTTTGATCGTGTCTCTGAATCCAGAGCAGCAATGGCATCACTAATATTGACGGAAGGTGAGCAAATGGCTTTTGCCAAAGCAAGTCTGACTATGCGTTTTACCGAGTCTGAGGAAAAGCCAAAAGTGGAAATGGTGTTAAGACCTCGACGATCTGTTGACCAAGCTAGAGATTTGTGGACGACATTTAATGTTATTCAGGAAAATTTAGTCAAAGGTGGCATACCTCGCGTAACACGTAAAGGAACCATTGCTAAAACACGAAAAATTAACGGTATTGATGGCAATGTACGCTTAAATAAAGCTTTATGGACATTAGCTGAAGAAATGACAAATATTAAAGCAAGCCAAGCAGCATAATCAAAATTTAACTTCACTTCCTGGGGAATATCATTCCCTATAAGGTCATGGTATTTCCTCTATTAATCTGGAAAATATAATGACTACATTAAGCAATATTCAACAGGCCATAGAAGACTACTGGAAAGATAAACTCTTTAAATCATGGGTCGTCAAACTGGAGTCAGGGCGTAAAAGCAGTTTCGATTCTGAAACCAAATATGTCAGAGCAAAAACTCAAGGCGGTGCAATACGCACAGCAAAACACTTTTGTTTTCTTAAAGGAAAAATAAGGTGCATG
>CAZLLL010000002.1:5137-24795 GCA_964560255.1 uncultured Methylomonas sp. | reverse complement strand
TGCAATACGCACAGCAAAACACTTTTGTTTTCTTAAAGGAAAAATAAGGTGCATGCAACTTGACAGCAGGTTGCTGGAAAGAACTTGGAGCTAGACATCCAAATCAAATTTACACCGTGGTGACTGCGTATTCAGTGACACCTTTTTCTATCGCGCGTCTGCATGTTCCATCCGATAGCCGTTTCCTGTGGGAAGCGTTGCAGACTTTTTTTAATTTAACCTAACTGGGGAGAATATTCCTAGTGGATATTCTTGCTGATATATTTGGAGAGAGAACTTATGGGCCTAGATTTAACCAATGCAATAGATTATGCAAAAGAAATGGCTAAAAAACATCCATTTCTTAAGAGTTTCATTATGGATTGTTTAGATTTATGTAAATGTGAAATTGAATCGGGCGAATCAGAAGCCAATGAGGTGGAACATTTTTATGATGCTGTGAATGAGTTTATTGAAGCATCGCAGGAATAGTAAGTTTTTTAATTTTACCCAACCGGGGAATACAATTCCTCGTGTTGCGATGATTTTGTGTTCCTCAGTTTATTTATTGACTGGAGAAATACAATGACTGAAGTAATTGATCAGGTAACTACCAAACAGCGTTTAAATCAAGATCAATTAAGTGCTCAATTGAACTATTTTACAGGCACTGAAAAATGGTACCGCCATTGGTTTAATAGAAAAATGATCTATACCGATGGTGTTAAGTTTTTTGCCGAAAATGGAGGTGATCATGGCGCTTATTGGTTTATTGATAAGGTGGCTTGTGAAATAGCATCTTTATTGAAATCTAAAAAAGAGCGGTTCGGCTGCATCACATTAATCTCAAACACTGAGAATTCAGCCGTCATTTTGGTCACTGATGGCAATGATAATGAGCTTGCAAAATATCGCATTAACTATACGGATATGCAACCAGGGGACTGGATGTTTTATCTTGTTGATGATGGGACACATTTAACCTTGTTATTGCCCAGTGAATATTAAGTTCATATGATTTAACTATTTAATTTTTAACCCAACGGGGGAAATTCATTCCTCGCGTTGCGATGTGTGAATTTCCTCTGCTATTTTTAAAGGGGAAGTTCATGCAAATCATACAAATATCTTACCGTGCATTAAGCAACCATCGAGGTGGAAAACGTCTTTATATGCAAGGTTTAAAACTTGCGGATGCAGGCTATACAGTTGGTTCTAACTATCAAATAACAGAAGATGCTGAATCAAACAGTCTGATCTTAAGTCAGGATGAATCAGGAAATTTAAAAGTTAGCCGGAAAAAAGTTGGGGCAGTTATCTATCCTGTGATTGATCTTTGCAGTCAGCAGTTAATGGATTTTCTTGGGGCAGAAATTACAAAGGTCTGTGTCACGATCAGTTCTCATAGGATTAAAATCAGCCTGCACCCTGTAGACCTGTCAATTAAAGACAGAATGTATAGGTTATACCAGCGTATTTCACTGGGACAGCCATTGATGATGGGTTCGCTGTGTCATGGTGGCGGTATTTTGGATCATGCACTGCATTCAGGGTTGGCGGATGAAGGTATTAATACTCAATTATCTTGGCTCATTGAAATGAATGATGTTTATATTCAATCCAGCTTAAACAACAACACGGTAGTTGATGAAAATACCTTAATTATAAATGGTACGCTGGAAGAGATTGATACTGAAAATCTTTCAATTGTTGATATTCTAGTGGCTGGTCTGCCATGTACGGGAGCCAGTAAATCTGGAAAATCGAGTAATAAAATTAAACATGCAGAGCAGCATAAATCGGCTGGAACCGCTTTTTTAGGTTTTTTGGATATTATCAAACAGACAAAACCGGCTGTTGTACTTTTGGAAAATGTTCTTGATTATCAGAATAGCTTAAGTTTTTTACTGATCACAGAACGTCTGAAGCAATGGGGATATGATATTCATATTATGGAGCTGGATCGTTCTTTGGGTGCATTTGAAGACAGAAAAAGGTTATGTATGGTTGCGGTTACGCGTGGACAAAAATTTAACTGTAACCTTCTGCCTTCGCGTGAACCAGAAAAGAATCTCAGTGAAATGCTTGATAATATTTGTCCAGATTCTTCACTGTGGAAAGACTGTACCTATATTGATGACAAGGCTGAACGGGACTTGGTGGCTGGCAAAGGTTTTAAAACCCAGCTAGTAAAGCCTGACTGTGAAAAAGTGGGGGTAATCGGAACAGGGTATGCAAAATACCGTTCAACCGAGCCTATGCTTCAACATCCAACTAAACCCAAGAAACGCAGACTATTAACGCCAGTAGAACATGCGCGAGTAAAATCAATACCTGAGTTTTTAGTTGATGGGGTGAGTGCAACCATAGCACACCAGATACTAGGACAATCTGTACTGCACAGTGCATTTGTATCAGTTGGGCGGCTATTGGGCGCACATTTACAAAAGATTAAAGTAAGTTAAATAAAGTACACATATGTTTTTGGAGGTACTATTTTATATTAGCCTGATATTGATGAAAATTGATATCAGGTTTTTTTATACTTAAAGTATGTTAATTACTATGTTTCATTAAAAATAAGAAAACGGGAAAGGGCTGGATAAAAAACCTATTGCCATTTCATTTAGGGTTTTTCATTGAATACATAATATTAATAAGTCAGACTGTTTTTGACACAACAGGAAGTCGTTATTATGAAACTATACAAAAACTATCAAATACTCTTATTTTCACTGATTGCTGCTATCACATCAGGATGCGCCACAACAACGGTAGACAAAAATGCTAAGAGTACACCCTATAACAGTGGTGAAAAGATTTTAATCGTGGAGCATAACCCCTTGATACCAACACGCTTAACGAGTGCTGGAATTCAGACTGGGCGTTATAGCAGTATTCAATCTAAACCAACGCATTCACAGCGAGATTTACTTCAAGTTATGATTACCGTATCCATTCCTGAAGAAATTAAAAGTGTCGGCCAAACAATACGCTACTTGTTAAGGCGAAGCGGCTATCAATTAGCTAACCCAAATACCCAGAAAAATAAAGTAACTGCATTTTTTATTAAGTCATTACCTCGGGTTCATCGTCAAATTGGGCCTATGACATTGGAAGATGCATTGATAACCTTAATGTCACCTGCATTTACCCTACACAGTGATCCTGTTCATCGTCTAATTAGCTACCGATTAAATGATAACTTTTCAGGAGAAGTGTTATGAGTGGGAATGATGCTGAGGAGTTGCAACCCATCCCTGATTCCATTAAGTATGGAGCGATAGGAGGGGGTGTTTTATTTGTGTTGATCATTGCTTGGTTGATACTCTCATCTTCTAATGATGAAGAAGATACTAGCAAATTACACGCACTTACCGATATTGAAAATATAACTATCGAGTCTGGCTCTGATTTAAAAATACCTATTGATTCATTTGTTCCTGTTAATGGGGCTAAATCGGCACCTGAAAATGATGTTTTTGATGAGACAAATTTACCTATTGTTCAGCCAGAAAGCGAACGACAGCTTATAAAAATTGAAGAGCAGTTTAATCAATTTATTTTAGATAATAATATACGTCAACAATCGCAAGACCAGTTAATTAATGACCTACAATCACAATTAACTGCACAGCGATTACAAATAGAACAACTGCAAAACAACAAAAAAGCGCGGCAGTTAATTGTAAAAAGTAAAAAGAAAAAAGTAAGGCGGTATAAAAAATTAGCTTTACCCTTTACCCTAGTCAGTGTCGATCAATGGGGGAATGATGCTTATGCTGTCATTAGGATGTACGGACAACTACATGAGCTAACAGCAGGGCAAGCTGTTGATAATAATTGGCATATCCAAAGTATTGACCGATCAAAGCGAGTTGCTGTTTTTAAGCACAAAAAAGGTAAGTACAGAGAGTTAGCTGTTGAACGATAAAAAAACTTACCCTGGATTCAGTCATAAATTATAATGATAAATAAATATTTTTTACTCTTAATTTTTAGTGCTTTTAGCGCTTCGGCAATAGCAGCACAATCAAAAGAAAAGCCACTTATCTTTACACTTTCAGAAAACAAGATGTTAACTGAAGATAAAATACACCGAGAACTGTGGTCACTGTCCAAAGTCGAATGGGTTCGATACAGAAAATTGATGAAAGGTATTAGAGGAAGTATTAGCCCAAAGAATATTTCTCCACTTGAGGTGCTGGGAACTCACGCCAGAAATGATACAGAGAGAAGAAAGTACGCTGAAAAGTGGGCGGTGATGCGTCATAATGATATAAGTAATATTTTAGCCTTTCAGCTTGCTTATAATAAGGCTTTTGCTATGCTGTATCCAAATGAACAGATGATTAATACCCAGCTGTTAGGTCTGGACAGCGATAACAATAATTCTTTTCAGGCCACCGATAGGCTCTTGGTGTTTCTTAAAATAGGTCAATGTTTAGCCTGTGACGATATGATAGAACGGATCATGAAGGAACAAGTTATTCATGCGGTACACATTGATATTTATTTTACAGATACAAAGCACAGGACTGATGATAACAAGATCAGGAAGTGGGCAAAACGACATAACATTAATGCGAAACACCTAGACTCAGGTATTGTTACATTGAATCATGATGACGGTGCGCTTTTTAAATTGACTAAAACAAAGCGTAACTCTATTCCTTTGGTATTTCGTTATAATTCAACTGGAGTAACCAAAGTTCAGTATTAGTAGTTGATGCTGCATTTGAATATAAAAAACGCTTCATCGTAGCTAAATTCAGGCTAATCTAAATTTTTCTTAAATACTACACCTCTAATAAATCACTTTAACTAATGACTGTAATATGTTTTTATACTTGGTTATTTGTTAATAACAATAATTAATCTATGCCAGATCCTAAAAAAACAAATAAATTAATACTGATTGATACTCATAACCTCTCTTTTTTTAAATCCAGAAAAAAAACCCCTATTGGTATACCAGAATGCATATTAGAAGAATACAGTTTACGGCCCCATTTAATCATGAGCGATAGAAGTAGCCCAACTGAACAATATATTGATTCAGAAGGGTTTGATTTTAATTGGGGGCATATCCTAGAAAGAAGGACGGATAGCTATATTGTATGGGATTTTTGTTTCACCCAACTATTAACACAGTACCTTCGGTCAGGAAAAAGGCTCAGTGATTTGCAACGTGCCTTTTTTTATCAGTTGGAACGGAAAATTGCTTGCACTACACGCGATATAGTCCCTGTTTTATCCATGGAGAAAGGGTGGAAAATAATTCCCTGCTCATCTGTTGGGGCTTTTACCTTAGTGATTCATTTCACTCAAGAAAAAGATGCACGGGAATGGGTGGCACATGATCTTCTGTCGGAAGTGATACCTGAAATAATTAACACACTTCAACATGATAAAAGTGTATCAAGTCGATAAGCTTTACTGGCTGTTTTTTATATTGATAGGGCTTGGTCAAACATTAGCACCAGCTAAAGCAGAAACAATCCCTTCTGCTTACCAGCGTATTGCGATGGAATACAAAATACCCCCCTCTATTCTCTACGGTATTGCCTATGCGGAAAGTGGTAAAACCATTAGGCCAGGGGTATATAAACCTTGGCCATGGACGCTTAATGTCGCGGGTGTTCCTCGACGGTACCCTACACGTAAGTCCGCCTACAAAGGTTTAATTTATTTTCTCAAGCAAGGTGTTAAATCTATTGATATCGGCCTTATGCAAGTGAACTGGCGGTATCACCGTGACAAACTAGGCACACCTTGGCAAGCCCTAGACCCCTTCAATAATACACGTGCTGGGGCTAAAGTCTTACAGACAGAATTTAAAAAAGTAGGTGAATGGAGAAAAGCAATAGGTCGGTATCACTCCCCAGGGCGAAAAACAGCCCAAAAAAAGAGGGCTATAAATTACGCGAATAGAGTGATGAGACATGTTGCTAGAATCACTCGAAAAAAATCCTAACAAAAATCTGAAGTCCAACGACACGAAAACATACACTAAGATTTTTCATTTTTCCTTAAGGCTGATTTAATGCTCTAAGCAACGCTTTCTGACTGATTCTTAATATTTGTTATTTTAAGTTAAAAAACCTATTTTATTTTGTTTTGGGTTTTTTGTTATGTTGTTCCCTGATTTTACATACAATTATTTTGTATAAAGCCAAGGAGAAAGTCTATGCAGAATCAATTAGTAAGTTGCCAGCTATTTAAACAATACTCCCTTTTAATTTTTTCTACAGGGATTCAGAAATGAGTAAAAAAGGATATCCCTTAGAGGCTTTATTAAGACCTCCTATCGAATTATGGTCTTCTTTATGTGCGTTTGGTACAGCTTTTATTGCTGTGTTAGCTCCTTGGTCACTCATGATGACTCCCTCTGTGGGCTACGGTGTTTCAGCCTTACTTTTTATCTTTGGGTTATCCAGAGGAGCAGAAGCCGTGCATATTATTCGCTATCAGCGCAATATGCGAAAAATGCCCGAATATATCCTTACTGCAAAAGAAATCCCCGTCAGTCAGTATCGTCTTTTTTTAGGCAAGGGCTTTTTATGGCAGCAGCAACATACTCAACGCTTGCGCGATACACTCAGCCCCAAGGTTAGAAAGTATATTGACCAATCACCCTTGTACAAATTAGCTAGACAGCTAGAAATACGCTGGGAAGATACTCCTCATCTTAAAACCATTGCTTTTTTACTGAGAAAACAGGCTTGGTGGAACCCTTTTAGCCCTCTACCACCTGTCGGAGGTAAACCACAAATTCATGCCGTGGAGATGAAAGAAAAGGATGTCAGTATGGATTTACGGGAACGTGTGGGGCATACATTAGTTTTGGGAACAACGCGAGTCGGTAAAACTCGCCTTGCAGAGATATTAATTACCCAAGATATTGCCAGAGGTGACACGGTGATCGTGTTCGATCCTAAAGGTGATGCTGACCTGATGAAACGGATGGTGGCAGAATCTAAAAGAGCGGGGCGAGGTGATGAACTTTATATATTTCACTTGGGTTACCCTGAAATTTCCTGTCGATATAATGCTATCGGTAATTTTTCAAGAATTACCGAGATTGCAACACGGGTCACTAATGGCTTATCAGGTGAGGGTAATTCAGCAGCCTTTAAAGAGTTTGCTTGGCGATTTACTAATATGATTGCGGCTGCTTTGGTTAAAATGGGTCTTCGCCCAGACTATCAAAAGATCACCCGTTACATTACCAATATAGAGCCGTTATTGGTTCAGTATTATAAACAATGGCTACCTGATGCCGCACCACCTGAATGGGAAAAAAAGGTGCAGGATATTGCTGGAAATATAAATGAACGTGATCTTCCATTTGCATTGAAAGGGCGTTCTCATGAGGCTATTGCATTGATTCGGTATGCTAAGGAAAATGGGTTTTATGACTCCATTGCTGATGGTTTACGATCTGCTTACGAATACGATAAAACATACTTTGATAAAATTGTTGCCTCATTATTGCCGTTAATGGAAAAGCTGATCTCAGGCAAAGTAGCAGAACTTATTTCGCCAGACTATTCCGATATGGACGATACTCGCCCTATTATTGATTGGCGGCAAATTATCAGGCGTAAAGGTATTGTTTACGTGGGGTTAGATGCTTTATCAGATATGGCGGTTGCTTCAGCGGTGGGTAACTCAATGTTTGCTGATTTAGTTTCGGTCTCAGGTGAGATATACAAACATGGTACAGACTACGGGATGCCTGAGGAGGAAAAAACAGATAAAATGCCAACGATCTCTCTTCATGCTGATGAGTTTAACGAGTTGATTGGCGACGAGTTTATTCCCCTACTGAATAAAGCTGGGGGGGCTGGTTTTCAAGTGACTGCTTATACCCAAACTTGGTCTGATGTTGAAGCGAGGATAGGTAACAAGGCTAAGGCAGGGCAGGTGGCTGGTAATTTCAATACCTTAATAATGCTAAGAGTTAAGGAGCTTGAAACCGCTGAAATGCTCACTAATCAGGTGGATACCTGTGAAGTTACTACCATTATGGAGGTTTCAGGTGTTAATGACTCGGGAGACCCTAGCTCATCTGTTGACTTTACCTCAAAAAATGAAGACCGTATTTCAGTCACAGAAGCTCCCCTTATAACACCCGCTACTATTATGGCCCTTCCTAAAGGTCAGGCATTTGCCTTACTGGAAGGCGGTAACTTATGGAAAATAAGAATGCCACTTCCCTCCAAGCTTGATGATAATCTTATTCCTAAAGACCTTCAGGAAATATCAAAAGAAATGAACAATCGCTATTTAACAAATGATCACTGGTGGGCAATCTAATGGCCAGCAATACACAAAGAACAAATTCAGCCCATCAGACATCTGAGAATGGCATTATATCCTCCACTCTTATTCGTATCATGCAGATCATTATTTTTTTCATACTCACACTATTTTTTTCAATTATTATTGAATGGGTAGGTATGGCGACCGACTATTGGGAGGAGCCAGGTATTCAGCACAGTGAAAAGATGCTGGTTCAGGAGCTTAGTTATCTGAATGAAGATTTTAAGCGCAGCGCTATTGTGGATAAACCTGTACAGTTTGCAAGAAGTTTTGCCGATAATTTTTATGAGATTACGGTTGTTTCAACAGGGTTGCAGTCTGTTGTTATATGGCTTGCAACACCGACAGCAGCCTCACCAGAAAGGCTGGCTGGACTAAGAAATAAGTTGCATGATTATTATAAGATTGCAGAAAATTATATTTTTGCATCAATCGTTGTCATTCAAATATTTGCTGTCCGCCTTGCGGTACTTATTCTTGCTTTTCCTGCTTTTGTATTATTAGCGATGCTAGGATTGGTTGATGGACTGGTACAGCGAGATATTAGACGTTGGAGCGGTGGCAGAGAAAGTTCGTTTGTTTATCACTGGGCCAAAAAGTTTCTCTACCCTAGCTTGATTCTACCGTGGATTATCTATTTGGCTATGCCGGTGAGCGTACACCCTAATTTAATTGTACTTCCCTTTGCCGTACTGTTTGCAGTATCGGTAACAGTGATGGCATCTACATTTAAAAAATATTTATAACATAAAAAGATGAGATAAGGAGGGAAACAATGTTTATTTCACACGATACGATTGATTCTGTCTGTAGTGCTAGGGTTCTGAAGTCCAACGGTACGAAAGCGTACGCTAAGATTTTTCATTTTTCATTTTTCCTTAAGGCTGATTCTTCTTCTTTAATTATTTCTGACTGTTGCTGTAAGTGTTCAAGATCTGCTTGCATATAAATGGTATTCCATAAAACCACAGCATTGGTGACTGACCAACCCAAGATCGTCGAATTAACACACTCTTCCAAGTACATCATCTAATTTAAAAAAAACACCATCTTCCACCGTGTCATATCACACATATCCTTAAAAAACCCAATAAAATCAACACATAGAAAACCTACTTGTTTTTTGTTTTGGGTTTATAGTATAAATTATTTTCAATCTCTTGATAATAGACTCCAGTGTTCTTAATCGGAGTTTTTCCTCATGATATATAAAGTAGTTATATCCGCTACGCTGTTAATATTTTCGACCCTTTCCCATGCTGATGCTGATGGAGAGCGTGTTGCATTAGCCAAAATTATTCACGAGTTAGAGGCACTTAAACCCCTCATTATAGAAGCGAAATCACAATCAAATCGTGATGCACGAATCCAATTTGAATATGAATGGTTAGCCCTTGATATTTTGCGGATTAAATCAGGTATCGAAGAACACGTGGTTGCGCCAAGAACACAACCCAGAAAATTCCCACCACTTAAAGGGGATTACCGTCATTAACTAATACGGTTTTTTTATTATGGCAATGTCATCTGGACAAAAAAAAGCATTTAAAGCATCAACAGGGCATTCACCAGCTGATTTATTAACAGCCGTCTCTATGACTTTAGCTGTGATCTATTTGCTTTGGATGGCATGGATAGCTTATTCACAATTTAAAGCATGGCAAACGGGACAGGGAACTTTTTATGATTTGATATTTACGATTGTAAGGGCTGCGATAGTGGCCATGATAATAGGATTTACATTAACAAAATAACCAGAAGTATAAAAATATGAACAAAAAAATAAGTCAATTAACCATAAAAAGAAAAGCAGCTTTTTCCGCCTTTCTTTTTATGTTGAGTTTTAAGGTGCTTGCAGCATTACCCGTTCCTGTTGCCCCTAGCCTTGGTAAGCCCAAAGGTGATTGGTTGACCCTAATTAAAGGTTATATCAAAGATGGGGGATTGGTTCTTGGTTTGGCTGTAGCCGTGGTGTCATTTTTGTGGATCGCCTGGATTACCATTTCAAAATTCAATGAAGCCAGAGCAGGAAGAGCAGAATGGGGTGAGGTTGGTCTGACTGCCGTGATGGCAGCAGGTGTGATGATCTATATCAGTTTCCTACTCACTGAAGCATCGAACGTAATCTAGGGATGAATGAAGAAACCGAAACCCTAGCAGACAGGCTCAATCAGGAGCCTGTCATCTTCAGAGGAAGCACCAATTCTGAGCTGGGTGTTATCTTGCTTTGCGGTGTGATCTTCTGGGTGCCGTTCGGCCTTATTGTTGGTGCTCTTTTTGGGGTGATTATGATTGGTCTTGGTTTATCTACGCTAGGTATTTTATTAACCATAGTCTTTGGGTCAACCTATTTTCAAAAAATTAAGCGTGGCCGACCCGATAACTATTATCAGCACCGCGTTGCATTAAAATTGAATGAGCTTGGACTCAGAAAATCTCCCCTCATACTAAAAGGTAGTGTTTGGGATCTAGGCTTAACCGATAAACACCGATAATTTATACACACTTTATTATGAGATATGCTGACCTTAATGAAAGTTTAAAATCCCATGTGGTTACTCTAAGAATAGGGCTATCTATCCTATTTATGACTAACATTTTATTATGGTATGGCTGGAACAGTTCACAAAATGATATTCGTATTCACATACCACCTGACATTAGATCAGGGGCTGTATTAAAAGCAGATGAGATTTCTCCACCGAACATTTACACCTTTGCAGGGTATATATTTCAACAGTTAAATCACTGGATAGAAAGCGGATATAAAGATTATGGAATGCAAATTTTTAAAATGAGTCCCTATTTAACGCCTAAGTTTCGGGAATATTTAATCAATGATTTAAAGGTTAGAGGTAAAAAAGGGGAGTTGACAGGTCGAACACGGAGTATTCATCCTGTTGCAGGTCAAGGCTATGAAGAGCAAAGAGTTGATCTTGTTGATAAGGATACTTGGATCGTTTGGTTGGACTTTAATATTAAAGAAACGGTGGGAGGGATGCAAATTAAGAATTTGCTTATTCGTTATCCGATTAAAGTGGTGAGATACGAGGTTAACCCAGAAATAAATCCATGGGGAATGGCGCTTGATGGCTTTGCTAAAGAGGGGCCTAAACGGCTAACAGAAGCTGATCTTGCTAGTAGCTCTCAAGATAAACAAATTAACTTACCAGGAGAGTGATTATGTCATTAAAAACAATATTATGGCAACTTGCCGCTGTAATGATGATTGTTAGTAGCGGCTCAGTCTATGCTATTGAACGCTTATTTTGGGATAAAGTTCCCCTTAGAATTACTTTACCCATTAATAAGGAGAGGATGATCACTTTTCCTGCTGATGTACGGGTCGGTATTCCTGGTAGGGTAAGTGCTAAATTAAGAACACAAAGTAACCAAGGAACAATCTACTGGAAAGCAAGTGACAGTTTTGATACACAGCGAATAGAAGTTCAAGAAATTAAAAGCAAACGTATTTATTTAATTGATCTTAGAGCCAGTAAAAAAGCTAACTCAGTGACACCTATTGAAGTAATTTTTAAAAATCATCAAAAAAATGAGAGTGACACGCATAAAAAACCAAACTCAAAATCAACTGTAAAACTGGGTTATATTGGTTTAACGCGGTACGCAGCACAACAATTATTTGCGCCGTCTAGGTTACTAAAAGCCTCTGTCAATATTCATCGTATTTCAGTTGCCAAACAATCTACTCGTCATTTGATTAGAGGAGAAGCCATCTTGGCAACACCTGTTGCTAGTTGGCAAAGTGGTTCACTGTATGTCACTGCTGTGGAATTGAAAAACATAGGGGAGCAGAGTATTAACTTAGACCCTCGAAAAATACGAGGGGAGTGGCATACCGCGACCTTTCATTACTCTCGATTACATCCTGCTGGAACTGAGGCGGATACCACGGCTGTCTATTTAATTTCAGATCGACCTTATCATGAAATGGTGATTTAAAAATGGGATCAAACAAAATACTACCTATTGTTACTGTTGTCGTTTTGATTATGCTTGTATTTGTTGGGCTTAAGTCATGTAGTTCAGATAAACAGTACGACTCTAAATTAACATCTGTTCCTATCCCCGACGTGCCAGATGCCGACTCTCCTGCTGATACTATCCGTACACTGACTGCTGAGGTGGCAAAATTAAAAAGCCAAGGTAGTCAATTAAATCTTCAATATGAAGGACAGATTGCTCTTAAAAATGAGATAGAAAAATCAGTTCGAGAGAAGCTGATAGCAGAAATGGAAAAAGAGCGAGCTGATAGTCGCTCTTCAATCATGGGAGGGGTGACGGATCAAATGAACTTTCTTAAAACACGATTAGAAGAACTATCACTGGCACAAAATAACAATACGGCAGGGTTTGGGGATATTCCCGTTGGTTTTGGTTTAGTCGGTGAGGGAGAGCATATGGAAGGTTCACCTGAAGTTACTTGGGTGGAACCACTTGGCTCCAAAAAAGATGAGGATGGCACTGTTACTTATCTTGCCCGTCCAGTGGGTGGGTTACTACATAAAGGAAGCCAGCTTTCTGGAGCAACAGAAAAGTATTTACAAGGCACGGCTGAGACGCTAACAAAAAAAGATAGGCCTGTTTATACCGTCCCTCGAAACTCTACACTTATTGGATCAACAGGCATGACAGCTCTTATTGGGCGAGTACCTAAAAATGGTTCAGTTGAAGATCCATTTCCCTTTAAAGTGATTGTTGGTAAAGAAAATTTAGCGGCTAATGGTATAAAAATGCCTGGGCTTAATGGCATGATATTCAGTGGTAAATCAACAGGGGATTGGACATTATCATGTGTGAGGGGGGCGTTACATTCTGTCACCTATATGTTTGCTGATGGCACAGTAAGAACTATATCCTCTGATGACCAAAAAAACTTAGACCAACAAGAACAAGGTGGCGGTGGAAGTGAGGACAGGTCTTTAGGTTGGATTTCAGATCGGCGAGGTATTCCATGTGTTACCGGAACACGCGTTAGCAATTCAGCCAGTTATTTATCGGGACGTATTTTAGCCTCGATAGCCGAAGCGGGAGCGGGAGCCTTTAGTCAAGGAGAAGTAACTAATACTGTCTCTGCACTCGGGGGTGTATCTACTTCGGTAATCACGGGGGATGCACTCAACTATGCAGGAGGTAAAGCTTTATCAGGTGGAGCACGAGAGGTTAGCGCTTATCTACGAGAACGTATGGCTCAATCTTTTGATGTTATTTATGTGGATACAGGGGTAGAGCTGGCTATTCATATTGATGTCGAATTACCTATTGACTATGAACAAAATGGGAGAAAAACAAATTATGCCTACAATGAAAATTCTGAATACAGCGATCTTGATTAGCCTACTGCTGAGCGGCTGTATGGGTGGAAAAGAGACAATCCTGCCACAAGATGGCCCAACCATGCTTCAGGTTTATGAAGGTCACTTTAGCGGTAAGCCACCAAAAACCATTTCTGAAAATGAAAAAGATAAAAAAGGAATCGACACAAAGACTAGTGAATCTGAGCCAATTAATGGGCGGTTTAACTCCTCTATTACTCTACGCCAAGAGTATTTTGAAAGAAAAAGTCTCTCACATTACACTCGAACAGCAGAAAATGAGATTCAACAAATATTCCCACGTTTGAAAAATAAAACACTCATTATGTATATTTTCCCACACTTAACTAAAAGAGAACGAAACCCTGTTCCAGGCTATTCAACTGCTTTCACGCTGTACAAGCAAACAGAATACGCACTACCAGGTGAAGATTTGGAGGGCTACTAATGAACCTTTTTTCAACTAAATCTAAACCTTTAAATCAAGAGCAGCAAAAACGGAGAATAACAGACAAAGCTCCTACGCTTACTAGTGTGAGGAAAAGCTATGAAAGACCCTCCTCTTTTACCAACCTACTGCCTTGGTTAGAATATAGTGCAGACAGCCAAAGTTTTTTATTGGATGATGGGTTTAGCGTAGGGGCTTTGTTTAAAATCAAGACAGTTGGTGCAGAAGCTAGGTCAGAAGAGTTTTTAACTGATTTACGTGATAAATTACAAACAGTGCTTGCATCGTTACCTGAAGAGCCAGATACCCCTTGGGTATTTCAACTATACCTACAAGATGAGGCCGATTTATCCAAGACAGTGGAGCATGTTAGAGATTATGTCCACCCTCGCGCACGAGGTAGTATCTTAACTGAGGCTTACTTAGATGAGTTAAGTGAGCACATGAAAGTGATTTCGAAACCAGGAGGACTGTTTAAAGATGAACAAGTGACAGGCAGTGAGTGGCGGGGTCAAAATCGAATTATTAGAGCGACTCTTTATCGACGTAGAAAGCCGATAAAGTCTGATTATAGTTACTATAACTCATCGCCTGAAGATGAGTTAAAAGATGTCTCAGAAAAACTGATAACCTCTTTGTTATCGGCAGGTATTAAAGCGACTCGATACGGAGGAGCAGAGCTATATGAGTGGATGTTCAGATGGTTCAACCCTAAGCCAGCAGTGACAGATGGCGATACAGATGCACTGTTTAAAATAGCACCGTACCCAGGGGATGAAGATATGCCATTTGGTTACGCTTTTGCTGAATCTTTGATGTTAGGTATGCCTCATTCTGACAGTGATAGTGGTATTTGGTGGTTTGATCAAGTACCTCATAAAATAATCACTGTTCAGTCGTTAAGAAACATTCCAGACGTAGGGCTTTTTGGAGCAGAGCGTAAAGTAGGGGATCATATCTACGCCACTTTTGACAGAATGCCTGAAGATACTATTTTGTCCATGACCATTACCATAAAAGCTCAAGATGAAGTGCGTAATCATTTAGATAATGTTCAACGAGGTTCAGTAGGGGATTATGCTGAGGCACGATTAGCGGCGAATGATGCAGAAAAAGCTATTATGGAAATAGCCAAAGGCAACAAGCTCTACCCTGTCCAAATGGCTTTTTTTGTTAAAGGAAATACTGAAGCAGAACTTCATCGAAAAATTAATGAAATAAGTTCATTACTTCTATCGAATAGCATTCAGCCAATTATGGAGAAAGATGACCTTATTCCGTTAGATAGCTATATCAGAAATCTACCTATGGGGTATAACCCTGAGCATGATAAAAAACACTCGCGACGCTCCCGGCTAATCTTTTCTAAGCATATTGCCAATATGGCTCCTATATATGGGCGTTCAACTGGCACAGGCAATCCTGGTATGTTGTTCTTTAACCGAGGGGCAGAACCCTTGATGTTTGATCCACTAAATTTTCATGATCGTAAGAAAAATGGCCATGCCTTAATTATTGGTCCAACGGGCGCAGGAAAATCAGCAACTTTAGTGTATTTGATTCTACAAATGTTAGCGATATACCGGCCCAGAATTTTCATTATTGAGGCAGGTAATTCTTTTGGGTTACTCGGACAATACCTTAAGACTAAAGATGTCAGTGTTAACCAAGTCACCATGGCACCTAATTCAGATGTGAGTCTCCCGCCCTTCAGTGAAGCGTTAAAGTTATTGGATGAATACAATATTCAAGGGGAAAACGCTACGATTATTGATGATGATAATTTAAAAACATCCATAGCAGATGAGGAGATTGACTTTGAGGATGAATCGCGTGATTTATTAGGTGAAATGGAAATTGCAGCCAGGATTATGATCACAGGGGGGGATCAGCGAGAGGATGATCGTATGACCAGAGCTGATAGGCTGATGATACGTAATGCTATTTTACTTGCAGCAAAAACAGTCTTTAATGCAGGAAGAAAACAAGTACTGACAGAAGATGTTGCTAATGCTTTAAGAAATCTACCTGATCAATTAGACAAACGTAAAGAAAGGGCGGTTGAGATGGCTGATGGCTTGAGTCTCTTTTGTGATGGTATGGCAGGACACTTTTTTAATCGGCCTGGAATTCGTTGGCCAGATAAAGATGTCACGATTGTTGATATGGGTATTTTAGCGCGTGAGGGATATGAAGATCAGTTAACAGTCGCTTATATCGGGTTAATGAATCATATTCATGATCTGGTTGAACAGCATCAAAATGATGATCGACCTACGATTGTGATTACCGATGAAGGGCATATCATTACCACCAACCCACTCTTAGCTCCTTATGTGATTAAAATTGTAAAAATGTGGCGAAAACTAGGTGCTTGGTTCTGGATTGCCACTCAAAATCTGGAAGATTTTCCCGATGCCAGTAAAAAAATGTTAAACATGCTTGAGTGGTGGATGTGTCTCGTTATGCCGAAAGAAGAAGTGGAGCAAATCGCTCGCTTTAAAGATTTATCGAAAGAAGAAAAATCAATGCTCTTAGCCGCACGTAAGTCACCTCGACAATACACAGAAGGCGTGATGTTGACTGATGATCTTAAGATATTGTTCAGAAATGTACCGCCAGCCTTAGCTCTCGCGTTAGCAATGACCGAAAAAGATGAAAAGGCAAGACGACATGAACTCATGAGGGAGAATAACTGTACAGAAATCGAAGCCGTTCATTATGTAGCTGATGAAATTAGTAAAAACAGAGGGGGTAAATAGCGATGTTTTATCAAAAAACCAAAGCCCTGATGGTGTTTTTAATATTCCTAAGTGTTAATTTTAATATCTTGGCAGCAGAGAAAGGGTCTTCACTAATAATTGAGGTGTTTACGAGTGATTCATACCCTATCACGGGTGAAAATCGACTCAATAAACAGGGCATTAAAATACAGCACTATAATTTAGATGATGGTGACCGCATGGTGGCTAATAAATTAGAAGCTAACCTACCCAAAAACCAACAAGCAGCTGAAGCGGAAATGACGAAACGTATCAAAAGAATAGGGCAAGCTGCGCTCTCAAAAATGTTTAATGATGCTTTTCAAGGGATCATTATTGGGACAAGGTATGGTTTAACACGTTACCCAGCCGTGGTATTTAATCAAGGTGCATCGGTTGTCTATGGTGTGACTGATATAAATAAAGCGGTAGCGCTCTACCATCAATGGGGGGGTGAAAAATGAGACATGTTTTCCAGAGCAAAAAGTTAAAAATATTCTTGTTGTTTTTAACTTTTTGTCTTCCGGTTAAAGCCGCTAATAACTGCTTACAATTTAGTGTGGTTGGTATTTGCTATTGGTATTACTATTATGGCAGCTCAACCACCGTTCTTTATGGACATTTTAACCCCGATGTTATTGTTGATATCACCAACCCACAAGGTGCTGATCAAGGAGAAAGCCATCGCAGGATGGACTCTCAAAATCTCAACCATAAAAATTTGATCTTTCATGATGCAAAATCATACGGACATCCATTGACCGGACAAATATACTGTCCATCTAATACCAGTGCATTAAGCCCCTATTTTACCTCAGCTTTGGATGCTACAGCATGGAGGTGGGGGGTACCCGATATATTAACAAAAGACTCGCTTATTCCTGGTCTAAAGGAAATTGGGAATTGGCCCACTAATACCTGGGGTGCGCTCTATCCTCGTACTGGCTGGACTACTCAGTACTCACAACCAAAAGCGGCAGGTATTGCTGCTCAACGAGTTGGCGATATTATTACCAGGAAGTCAGAACCTCATGTTTATCGCTCAATTCTAGGCCGATCTGTAATAACAGGCGATGGAAAAATAACATGGACACCCTCCAGCCTAAATGAAAACACCAGCAAAGACGGTTGGTGGCAACTAAATTATCTTAATTCAACGGCATCAGAATGTTTAATATTTGGTGAAGATGATACCTCATCCAGTAAAGGCTGGGGAGGAGGTAAGGTTCAAAAAGAGGGTGATTACAGGTACACCTTATGGCGACCTTACACATGTTGTGAAATTGATGTTGGAGTGCTCATTAAAATTCAAATTAGCCCTTTTCCTGTCATCGTTGTGAGTAACTGAGAGAATGATCATGAAAAATCACAGGAAATTATTATTTTTAATACCACTCACTTTTTCTCTATGTTTTACCGAAATATCAGCGGCTCCATTGTCTAATAGTAACAATAGTTCATTTTACTATCAGATCGGCGGTGCAAGGTCTATTTCTTTACCCGCTAATGTCAATGTTAAAACAAAAGTATTAAGTGCTTCTTATGAATATGGCTTAGGTTATAGTTGTGGTAATTTCAACCCGCTCAAAGGTATTGCTGATGAAATCAATGGACTTAAGGGTGTAAAGGATAAGTTAATTATCGGTGCAGTCGGAGCTGTCACCTCAGCGATAGGGTCACTTCCTGCGCTGATTATGCAACGTATAGACCCTGGTTTATATGATCTTTTTCAAAATGCCTTAATTCGTGCTGAAGCCACTATTGCACTAGCGAATAAGACCTGTGAGGACTATGAACAGCAGATCAAACAAGGAGGAAATCCTTATGGGGGCTGGACGGATATATCTAAGGCAATTGATTGGAAATTCCAGATGGGAACTAAAGGTCATGGAACCTCTAAAGTCAGTGTCAATAGTGCTAAAACGACAGTTTCTAAAAATAATGGTAAACATGGTCTGCCTTGGGTAGGCGGAACTAAGGCGGGTGGGGTAGGCCAAGCTCCCATTAAATCAACAGCGGATGTTGTTCTCTCTGGTTATAATTTAACGCTTAATAGAAAAGCGAATAATATAAAAAAACCAGTCATAAAAAAAGGGGTTGTAACGCCAAGGTTAGTTGAAATATTTCCAACGCCTAAAGAAGCCTCTGATTTTGCCGTGTCTGTGGTAGGTGATGTCCATATTAGAACCCATAACAATCACACTAATAAAACAATACCAGGGCATGGGTTACTTCCCCATATAGAAAAAGAAAACACTAAAATTGAGAAGGCATTGTCTGAATTAATATCAGGGAAAACCAAACTTAATATAGATAATTTAGCGGTGGTATCAAGTAATGATGTGTTGATTAATGCAGATGTTGTTCAGGCCATACAGAAAATGCATCCATCCGAACAGGTTATTGCCATTAGTAAACTATCCTCAGAAGTGGCGATGTCCAAGGTGATGGAAAAAGCACTCGTTATTAGGCGTATGCTGATTACAGGCAAGCGCGAACCTAACATCTCTCAAACCCCATCTAAAAAACATATTTCTAACTCTATTGAACAACTCGATAGGGATATTGAAAATATCATGTTTGAAAAGAGAATACATACTGAATTAGCCTCTAAAACACCTGCACTTATATTACAGTTGCAGGCACAACATAATAATCGTAGCATGGCGCATAGTGTTGCTTCAGGGTCTGAAAACACAGTCATTGAAGACGGAGCAATAAAATAATGATAGACAGAATCAATAATATTCAAGCAACAAGTGAGTCGCAAGGAAAAAAGATTTATCGTTGGTTGTTATGGCTCAC
>CAZLLL010000002.1:3275-5037 GCA_964560255.1 uncultured Methylomonas sp. | reverse complement strand
AAGCAACAAGTGAGTCGCAAGGAAAAAAGATTTATCGTTGGTTGTTATGGCTCACCATCATACTTTCAATCCTTGTTGTTATAAGTTTGGCTGTCAGTCTGGCTTATTCTAATGTTGAAACTATTGACCAATTTGTACTTGACTTAAAACCTTGGCTGGCTTATTGGCGATTACTTGTTTTTTTGACTGTTTTTGGTGGGTGGGGATTGTGGGCAAAAATGTATGCCCGTTGGACCTCGATGAGTGAAAATCAACTCGAACAAATGATGAATATAAGGTGGCGAATGGCTATCTGGGTATTGGTGATGGAAGCTGTATTTTCACAGCATGTGCTAAGTGATTTTGTGAATACTATACTATCAGGGGATATTTTATGAATGTATCTAGCTATCTTGAGCTTTATCTTACTGTATTTGGCTGGCATATGTATTCAGTCTTTTGGGATATTATCGTGGAAACAGGGGTTGCTTATATGCCTTTTGTTGGCATGTTTCTTCGTAATATTGTCGAGCCGATTAAAAGTCAGGATGCTAAAGACGCTTCAATCACTTCATTGAAGCGTATTGAGATTGATATTTTTATTATGTTTACAGTGATTGTACTCGCCGTACAGCCCTTTATGACCATAAAATATAATGGCTTGAATTACACAACAAAATCTTGCTCGTCGATAGGTAAAGCTGTGGCCACTACGAAAGTAAAGGCAGGTTCGACAGGTACAACATATGACTCAAGCTTTACTAAAGTCTCGCTGGGAGGAGGGGATGTCCAGACCCCTATTTGGTGGTATGGTGTTCTGGCCATTATTGGAGGCTTTAATGATGCTGCTATTTTAAAAATCCCTTGCAGTGCAGATATTCGCCTCTTAGAAACTAAATTAAATAATAGCAGGGTGAAAGACCCTCAATTAAGAAAACAAGTGCAACAGTTTTACAGAGACTGTTATCACCCTGCATGGACTGAGTTTTTTGATAATCCAAGTAAATACAATTTACCTGCGGGGATGGATGCTAACAATATTGGCTGGTTAGGCTCGTCTTATTTTTTAGGGGACATATATAAAAACATTCAGTCTAAAGATGAAATCCCCGGTTTTAAATATAATAAAAGCAGAGATGAAAAATACTATGACCCCAAAGTTTATGTGTCAGTAGACGGTAGGCCAACGTGTAAGGAATGGTGGACAGGAAGTGCCCACAACAAAAAAATAGGACTACGGGATGCTTTAAAAGGGCAGATTGACGTCGGTACTTTGAATCAGCTGTATATTGTGGCCACGTCAAAAACTAAAGCAGAGGTTGATAATAAAGTAATTGAAGGCTTGATCAGCCGAGAAAAGACCAGCTTTAATGGGTTAAGGAATTTGAATAGCTATAATGACTATAGTGTATCTAATACCTTAAACTCAGCAGCTGCAACGGCTGGTGGGTTGCTTGAATCCATTTCTTTCTACCCAAAAATGTACATGTTAAAAACCGCAGCGCCTATTGTTCAAGCCACTATTTTGATGCTGATCTATATGCTGTTGCCATTTTATTTTGTATTCTCATCTTATAATATGGGGAAGATGATTTTTATGACGATCATTATCTTTTCAGTTAAGTTCTGGACAGTGCTTTGGGCCGTTGCACACTGGTTGGATAATAATTTACTGGATGCGCTCACGCCAAGTTTTTTTACTACCTTTACATCCGCTGGTGCTCTTTTTCAAAATGACACCGTAGTTAAAATGGTAATTAATTTTGTCACAGCGTCATTATTT
>CAZLLL010000002.1:0-3175 GCA_964560255.1 uncultured Methylomonas sp. | reverse complement strand
AGTGATGGCTTGAAGCAAGAAAGGTAAAAGGACTATTAAAATAATGGCACCTGTAATTCGAGAGACCGTTTTTATCTGAAAAAAAGCTTTAGCTTTATTGACAGGGTGTTGAATTATTTTTAATAAAATAGTCCCTATTGTTAATTTTCTCAGTAAACAATTTTTAACAAAGACAAAACCCAAAAAAAGAGCCGCGACGGGCAATGAGACTAAGCCTAATAGACCCAAAGTAATAATCCAGTCAGGGCTGCCATTAGGCATAAAAATTAAGGCCATTATAAGTGGGGCGGTTGCTAGGCCACCACCAAATACCAGCCATTTTCCCACTGCATTTGGAAAATATAGAGGTTGTCCGAGAGGGTAAACCTTGGATTCTATTGGTTTGTATCGCGCTACCTGATCATTGAACCGATATATTGAGAACAACAGAGACAGGGTTGTAATAATAACTAGAACGAGTATAAAAGTAGCCATAATATTCTCCGGTTTTTTCGACGCTATATAAAGTTATCCACAATTTTGTGGATAACCCTGTGTTTAACTTGGTTTGTTTAATGCTTTCCCTTTGTTAAATCAAACTTTATTACAAATTGTCTAGATTTTAAACAGGGCGACACACTAAAATAAAGTGCAGATAAAATGTTAATTCTCAAAAAAACGAACAAAACTAATATAAGCTATTGAATATAAATAATATTTATATTTTATACTATCTGTCTGTTTTACAGACAAACAGTTCTTTTAGTGTGTAAACCTATATTAAATTAAAGCCAGTCTTTTATCAATCCCCCATTGATTCTACTAATATTTCATCACAGACATTACACGACAAATCTAGTTCAGGTTTACCCCAAACATTGAGTCGGCATTGGGGGCAGTTATAACATGACTTAATTCTGCCTTTTGGCGGTTTTTGTATGACTGGTAGAAATATCTCACTCCCTAACAGTTTGTTTACCCCTATAGTGAGCTGCTCTGCTAAGTCTTCATCAAGTTCTAATGCTTTTATTTCTGGGCTAAATGTATCTTCATAAATCATCTCAGACTTATGAGTATAACGATCAATCCAGAGCAAAGAAAAACCACTAGAAATTAAAAGTTCGCATTCATGAATAAATTGACCATGAGGGATTGGATAATCCCCCATACGATCTCCTGTTTTATTACCACCAGCTCTCCCTGTTGAGGAAGGCATTAATCCGACTAATTCCATTTTATCAGCCCATTCTTTATTGTGATAACCTCTTCGCCCTGGTTTGCCATGATCATCCTGCCAACAATGAACCATTTCATGTACAAGTGTTTGTAGTAATTCAATTAATGAGGAGCTGGCAACATAAGAAGGATTGATCGCTATTTCATGACAGCGATAACCTGTTTTCGATACCCAACGTTCTCTTGAGAAATAACCCATCACATTCTTTTTTCTTTGTGTCGTAAAAATTACCTTTGGTAAGGTATTGCCAAAGAGTGCTTGATTAAAATGATCATAGGCTTTCTGTATAGAACTATACAACTCTGTTGTTGGTTCTGATGGTAATATTTGGATAGTACTATCCAATTTAATATTTTTTTTATTACTCATGTTAATTTTTTGTATCTTATTTTAGACTCATCATGAAAGAGGGTAACGCGTATATTAAGAGGATACTGTGATTGAAAAGCTACAGCTATCCACTCTACTGGGAGCATTGTTACCATTAATAATAAATCCGCACTCTTTATATTTATCTACTATTGTGTACTCTAAAAGGGGGTTGTTTTTCTTTTCTTCTGATGGCGTATATTTAAAGTAGGGTTTTACTAAATCAACTTGCTTCTCAGTTAACCGCCAAAATGATTGGTTTTCATGGGTTGAAAGGCTTCCGTCACGCTCTCTAATAAAAAAAGTATCACTTCCAAATGCCCCCCATTTTTTACGAATCTGTACAACATAACCAATCACCTGATCGCCATGTGTGTTAATTCCTGAGATAACATAATGACCAAAACTGAGGTTTGTTTTTGTATTATATAGACCGCTTATAAAACAATCCTGGTTTAAATTTTTTAAAATATTCTTTTTCTCTAAATCAAAACTATCATTATTCATTATTCCACCTGTTTTTAATATCAATTATATTGTCCAGTTAGGTAGCTCAGCAGGCTCTAAAAGAATAAAACCTCCTGTTTTTTGATCATTAAAATAATGTGCATCCATGCACTTACCCTTTGGGATAAATAGCGAAAATATGCCATTTATTTTTAATGATCTGGACTTGCAGAGACTAGATTTAATCTTGATTTAGACCAAACGCTAACACCTCAAGATACTGAAAAGTTTTTCATTTTTGTTTTGTTAAATTATTGATGCATCTGTTTAATGATGTTGTGGCTCTTTCTGGGTTATCAGTATATTTAAGTCCGTTTTTCAAAGTATAGCGATAGGCCGCTAGTTTTGTAGTATGAAGGTCATAGAATTTAGCTTTATTACGCCACACATAATCAATTGAGTTATCCCATCCATAGTCACCATTTTTTTTACTTTTTTTAATCCAGGTAATACCATTAATTTTCTGTATAGCATGAACAAAACCACCCCGTATTGTTCTAACAATATGGATGATCAAAACACACTTACCGTCATCTTCAACATAAATATTATAAAGTGACATGCCCACTTTATAGGCCATGAGCTAACACCGACTTTTCAGACTGCATGTAACGCATAGAGGGTCGCCATTACGCCATTCTGAAAATGTGCGCCCGAAATTTTCCGCAGGAACTACATGCTCCCATTCTATTTTCTTGCCGCGCTTTTTATATTTGGATGAGTAAAAACCGTTAGGGTTAGTGATTTTCTTACCTTTTAATGAAGCCCCACAATATAAGGTTTTATTGGGCAACTGATTATAGACCTGGCTTGCCAGTACTTTCTTAGCTTTATTAAAACTTTTAAATGTTAGATTTCCTTCTTGAGCATTAATGGTACAAGAAAATAAGAGTGCTATAAGTAGAGGGAGTGCTTTATAACTCATTTTTACCTTCATTTGGTAGCTTGCCTCTAGCTGTATTGCTTTCTCTTCAATTATTTTTTCTTCTTCTTCGGATGCAGAGACAGGGAGGTTATCAACAGTAAATGAAAAATATTTTTGCATAGACTGTGCTCCAACTATAACCACAACCACAACCCTAA
>CAZLLL010000001.1:0-28953 GCA_964560255.1 uncultured Methylomonas sp. | reverse complement strand
GCAAACAAAAATACTGCGTCATAATTGCACAACTTATTCAATTCCCATTCCTTACTTGTAGTGAGGTTAGCCCTCGTCACCTAATTGCGTCAACAATTCAGCCTGGTGCTCATTGATGAGTGGCTGGATGATATGTGCCAGGCTACCCTGCATAATTTCATCCAGTTTATATAAAGTCAGATTAATACGGTGGTCTGTTATGCGTCCTTGTGGGTAGTTATAGGTACGAATACGTTCTGATCGGTCGCCACTACCGACTTGTAATTTTCTATTTTCTGAATTTTCTGCGTGCTGTTTTTCCTGTTCGGCAGATAACAGGCGAGACTGCAAGACCGCCATGGCGCGTGCTTTGTTTTTGTGTTGCGAGCGTTGATCCTGACACTCGACGACTGTGCCAGTAGGCAGGTGCGTCAGGCGAATAGCAGAATCGGTTTTATTGACATGCTGCCCGCCTGAGCCTGATGCGCGGAAGGTATCGACACGTAAGTCAGCTGGGTTGATCTCAATATTATCAATTTCTTCTGCTTCTGGCATGATGGCAACGGTACAGGCGGAGGTATGTACACGACCTTGAGATTCCGTTTCAGGTACGCGTTGGACTCGGTGTGCGCCTGCTTCAAATTTAAGCTGTGAATACACATCTTGCCCGGCGATACGGAGAATAATTTCTCTATACCCCCCATGATCGCCCCGTGTTTCACTGGTTGTTTCTATATTCCAGCCTTTATTTTCAGCATAACGCATATACATACGAGCCAGATCACCTGAGAAAATAGCGGCTTCATCTCCCCCTGTACCTGCGCGAATTTCCATATAGATATTGCGATTATCATTTGGGTCTTGAGGGAGTAATAATACTTCTAAGTCATGCTCTAGTTGTGCTTGCTTTTTTTGTGCTTCGGCTATTTCCTCTTTTGCCATCTCGCGAATTTCAACATCCTCTTCGGCCAGCATTTCTTCAGCGCTAGAAATAGTTTCCTCGTTGATCAGAAAGTTTTTATAGCAGTCTACCAAGGGGTTGATTTGTGCATATTCCTGGCTTAAAGCACGAAATTTATTTTGCTCACTTTGTATTTCTGGTTGAGAAAGAAGCACTGCAATTTCATCAAAGCGTTCGCTCAGGTTTTCTAATTTGGTCTTTATTGAGGCTTTCATCGGGTTTTTTATAGTTTGAAAATTTCACGTGCGGCTGCAATGATATCATGACGTTCATTTTCACTCGCTTTTCTCAGCTGGGTGCAAGGTATGTGAATTAATTTGTTGGTCAGCGTGTGAGCCAGTTGTTGCAGGACATCTTCTGCTAAGGCACCATTATTTAAAGCAGAAAGTGCTTTGCGTAAGCTTTCTTGTTGTAGCTGTGTGGCTTGCTGACGGTAATCAACAATAGTCGCTTGTCCGGTTTGCGCCCTCATCCAGGATAAGAAATGCTCAACGCTGGTGTCGATTATTTCCTCTGCTTGTTCAGCCGCTTGACGGCGAGAATTTAGATTATCCTTGATAATATTCTGTAAGTCATCTACGGTATATAAGTAGACATCATTAAGTGATGCTACTTCTGGTTCAATATCGCGCGGTACAGCAAGATCAACCATAAAGATAGGTTTATGTTTGCGTTTTTTGATCGCACTTTCAACTAGCCCTTTGCCTAGGATAGGTAATTGACTGGCAGTAGATGAAACGATGATATCGGCTTCGGCAATATGCAATGGTAGCTCAGAGAGTGCGATGGCATAGCCATTAAACTGGCTGGCAAGGTTATGTGCTTTCTCGTAGGTGCGGTTGGCTATTATAATTCGGCCTATGCCATTTTGGTGTAAGTGGCGAGCGGTCAGCTCAATAGTTTCTCCTGCGCCTATCAGTACAGCCGTCTGTTCGCTCAGGTTATCAAAAATTTGTTTACTTAGTTGAACTGCAGCAAAGGCAATCGAGACAGAGCTAGAGCCTATGGCAGTATCGGTGCGTACTTTTTTTGCGGTGGAAAAAGTGTGCTGGAATAGTTTGCCGAGGTTTTTGCCTAGAGTACCGGCCTGATTTGCCGACTGATAGGCAGTTTTCATTTGTCCTAGAATTTGTGGTTCACCTAGCACCATAGATTCCAGGCCACTGGCAACGCGAAAAATATGCCGAATTAATGCATTGTCGGTATGTGCATACAAATAAGGCTTGAATTCGGTGTGTTTCAGTTGGCGGTGACGGGAAATCCAGTCTATCACAGGATCCATGTTGCCATTATGTGTTGTGCAGTATATTTCCGTGCGGTTACAGGTTGATAGGATAGCCGCTTCAGATATATATTGTTGTTGCCAAAGATCCTTGACTGCGTCATTCAATATTTCTGTGGGAAATGCAAGGCGCTCTCGGATTGCAACGGGCGCTGTTGTATAATTAATACCTAAAGCAAGGAGAGTCATTAATGCAGGTTAATTCTAGTAAAATTAGCAGATAAACTTGAAACCATAAGTTATTGCTATATTCTAAGGAACTTTGGTGGTTAAGCCAAATGTAATAAGATCTCTGTGTTGTTTTTTTGTGTTAAATTAAGCTATAAGTGAGTCGCAGGGCTGTGATACTGTTAAAATCTGGTTTTTTTTTGGCAGCTAGGGGTGCTAGTATGGTATGCGTTGTAGGTGAAAGGTAATTCTGTTGTCGCTTTGAGGTTTGCACTTGTGTTGATAAATATTTTAAATTTTAAGGAAATTTCATTGATAGTTTTAAAGATAATGATGGCTGTGTTTTTTTTTGCACTTGCTGCATGTGCAGCTAAAGATCTGGGAGCTTTGTCCAGTTCAGAGAGTGATGATCACGTAGTAGAATCGGCCATAAGTGTGCCAGTTCAGGATGTAGAAACAGATATTTCTCCAGAAGTATTATTCTTGTTGATGACTGCTGAGATAGCTGGACAGCGAGAGCAGTTCGGGGTCGCACTAGATGGCTACTTAAGAGCGGCAAAGCAGGTTAATGATCCAGAAATTATTAAACGAGCTGCAAAAATTGCTCTTTATGTACAAGATGATGCGCGGTTAAGGCAAGTATTGGACTTATGGCTGGAGGTAGAGCCGGATAGCCTTGATGCGAGATATTTAATGGCAGTTGCTGCATTAAAATCAGGCGATCGTCAAAAGGCAGTTGATAGTATTGATTATATTTTAACTCAGAACACGCAGGATTTTGATAGAAAAGCCATTGCTATGATTAAAAGCCTTAATAATCAACAGAATGTGAATCTAGCTTATCAGGTGTTTACGGAGATGAGCGTTAAGTATCCTGAGAATGCGCAGCTGTATTTTATTCAGGCTCTGCTAGATGCCCAGGCTAGAAAGAGTGCGCAGGCGCAGGTTAATATTTCTAAAGCATTAGAACTTAAACCAGGTTGGGTGAAAGCGCTGTTGTTACAGGCGCAGCTTTATATAGCCGAAGGGAAGCTATCAATTGCGACTGATGTTTTGCAGCATGCGGTTGAAAAGGAAGATAATGCTCAAGTCAGAGAGCAAATAGTTCAGCTCTTAATACAACAAAAGCGCTTTGGAGAGGCGGAAGATGTCTTGAATCATTTAATTGCCCGCTATCCTGATAACAATGAATTGAAATTCAATCTGGCTTTGGTTTATTTGCAAACAGAAGAAGAGGGAAAATCACGAGCTCTATTACAAAACCTGGTTGATGACAAGCAGTTTCGGGATAAAGCTGCGTTTTATCTGGCACGAATGGATGCCAAGGCAAAGCGGTTTGATGAGGCGTTAATATTGTTTGATATGGTCGGAGCTGAGCCGTATAAATTTGAAGCAGGTATGAATGCGGTTTTAATACTAATGGATCAGAAGCGTTATCAGCTTGCGCTGGATAAAATAAACAATTTAAAAGATTTTTACCCGCAGAAAAATAGTGACTTGATATTAGTTGAATCGGAAATATATAGTCGGCAAGGTCTAAATCAGCAGGGGTTCGATATATTGACCCGTGGTTTGCTCAAAGACCCCGAGAATACTCGAGTTTTATATGCAAGAGCATTGCTGGCTGAGAAGCTGGATAAATTACAGGTTCTGGAAGATGATTTGCAATATATTCTTGAGAAGAATCCTGATGATGCCAATGCCTTGAATGCATTAGGGTATACTCTTACAGATAAAACAGTGCGCTATCAAGAGGCAAAAACGTATCTGGATAAAGCGATTGCTATTAAGCCAAATGAGCCGATTATTATGGATAGTTATGGCTGGTTGCTTTTTAAACTGAAACGTGTGGACGAAGCACTTGTGTATTTGCAAAATGCCTATGATCAGCAGCCTCAGGCTGAAATAGCAGCGCATTTGGTTGAGGTGTTGTGGACTTTACAAAAAACTAGACAAGCTAGGGCTGTATTGACAAAGGCATTGGCAAAAAATCCTGATGACAAGTTGCTGGCAGAGGTTAAGGAGCGATTGTTTGGAGGGCGTTGATGTTGATGGTTAGCAGAATGGCTTGGGTTTTGCCGATATTTGCTTTGGCTGCTTGTTCATCTATAGAAACCTACGATGCGAAAATAGGACGTGAATTACTTAATCTGCAAGAGATAAAATTACAGGTATGGCGCTTACAGGGGCGGTTATTAATAAAAAATGACGACTTGTTAACGGCTAATATTCAATGGAAGCATGATAAAAAGAAAGATGAACTAAAGCTATTTGGTGCCTTAGGCATGGGGGCTATGCTAATAGAATTAAGTGAGCATGAAATTATGCTTGATACTGGTGATGGCAAAAAACAGCGATCACAGCATATAGATGCATTTATTGCGCAGCAAATCGGATTTGTTGTGCCGCTTACCGCCTTGCGTCGATGGGTTGTGGGTGAATATTTACAAGATATACCTGTGCAATTATCAGAGAAGGGTTTTTTTCAATTAGGGTGGCAGGTGAGGTATGACGAATATATGCAGGTATCAGGAGGTGTTATGCCGCGAAAAATAAAAATAAGCAAAGATAACATAAAGCTAAAGCTGGTGATAGATCGGTGGGATATACAATGACTGAGCAAAAATATTCTGAATTAGGTTGGGGGGTTAGGTGGCCAGCACCAGCAAAGCTCAATTTAATGTTAAGAATAGTAGGGCAGCGAGCAGATGGCTATCATTTACTACAAACAGTGTTTCAAATAATTGATATCACAGATGGATTGGTTTTTAGCGAGCTTGAGGGTGATCAGGTGCGATTAGAAAGTGCCTTGCCTGGTGTAGAAGAAGCGGATGATTTAACGGTGCGGGCTGCTAATCTGTTGAAGAAGGAATCAGGTTTTCAGGGGGGGGTTTGCATTGCTATTGAAAAAAACCTGCCTATGGGGGGAGGATTGGGTGGCGGTAGTTCGGACGCGGCAACAGTGCTAGTGGTATTGAATCAGTTATGGCGCTTAGGTATTGGTGAGCGGCGTTTAATGGAGTTGGGCTTGCAATTAGGGGCTGATGTGCCCGTTTTTATAAAGGGAACAAGTACCTGGGCAGAAGGTGTCGGTGAGCAGTTAACTGCAATGGTGCTACCTAAGGCATGGTATATTGTGCTTAAACCACAATGCCATGTCGATACCAAAAAAATATTTTCAGCAAAAAATTTGACACGAGATAGTAAATCAATCAAAATGTCCGACTTTAACTCAGGGCATAATCAAAATGATTGTGAGTCCGTGGTTAAGGAGTTACACGCTGAAGTAGGGCAGGCATTAGATGACTTGTCGAAATATGGAAAAGCTAGATTGACGGGGACAGGCGCATGTGTTTTTATTCAATTTAGTAGTCAGGATGCAGCAAGGAACGTGTACAATAAAATAACTTCGGATAAAGAAGTTTATATTGCTGAAGGTTTAGCTATTTCGCCCTTGCATAAGCAAATGGGCGAGCTCTTTAGTCTCTAAAAATCAAGTTTCTAAAATTGGGCTGTCGCCAAGCGGTAAGGCACGGGGTTTTGATCTCCGCATACCCAGGTTCGAATCCTGGCAGCCCAGCCAATTTTCTTCCCATTTTAAATCAGCTCGGTATTCTAAATGAGTGATAATTCCTGCGATACTTCAATGATGATTTTTTCTGGGAACGCGAATATAGAACTGTCAAAAGGCATAGTCCGGCGGTTGAGTATGCGTCTTGGAATGGCTTCTGTTGGTCGCTTTAGTGATGGTGAAGTCACAGTAGAGATTGAGGAAAATGTCAGGGATAAAGACGTTTTTATTATTCAGCCTACCTGTGCACCAACCAATGAAAATTTGATGGAATTGCTGGTGATGATAGATGCATTAAAAAGAGCGTCTGCATCACGGATAACGGCAGTTATGCCCTATTATGGGTATGCTAGGCAGGATAGGCGTTCGCGCTCGGCACGAGTGGCAATCAGCGCAAAGCTGGTAGCTACCATGGTCGGTGTTGCAGGTGCGGATAGAGTTTTGACTGTGGATTTGCATGCTGATCAAATTCAGGGGTTTTTTGATATACCAGTAGATAATGTATACGCGTCTCCGTTATTGCTCGGTGATGTGTGGTGCCAGGATTATGAAAATCTAATTGTTGTTTCTCCGGATGTGGGTGGGGTAGTCAGGGCGCGTGCTTTGGCAAAGCGTCTGGATGATGCTGACCTAGCGATTATTGATAAGCGTCGGCCGATGGCTAATGTGGCTGAGGTGATGCATATCATCGGTGATGTAAGTGGTAAGACTTGTGTTATGGTTGATGATTTGGTTGATACAGCTGGAACACTTTGTAGTGCGGCGGTGGCATTAAAGAAGCAAGGTGCTGTCAAGGTGGTTGCTTATTGTACGCATCCAGTGTTATCAGGGAAGGCTATAGAAAATTTACGTCACTCGGTATTAGATGAGTTGGTGGTTACGGATACTATTCCGCTGAATGCAGAGGCGGCAAGGTTGGGTAAAATACGTCAGTTAAGTGTTGCGGATATGTTGGCTGAGACGATTAGGCGCATTGCTGTCGGTGAGTCGGTTAGTTCGCTTTATGTTGATTAATTAATTTGTTAATTGAAAATTTTAAGTTATTGTTTGCAGGGTGTGGAGAGATAGATGTCTAGCGTTTTTGAATTTGATGCGGTAAGCAGGGCGAGTGCAGGTACAGGTGGTGCTAGGGCTATTCGCCGTAAAGGTAATATTCCTGCCGTTGTGTATGGGGGGGCGGCTGAGCCTGAATTGATTGAGTTAAATCTTAATGAGATTGAAAAAAAGCTGACTAACGAGGCGGTGTACTCGCATGTATTGCAGTTGAATGTAGGTGGAGTGTTGCAGAATGCAGTGTTAAAGGATATGCAAAGACACCCTGCAAAAGATAGTATTATTCATATGGACTTTTTGCGTGTTAATATGAATGAAAAAATTAAAGTGCATGTGCCTTTGCATTTTATCAATGAAGAGACTTCGGTGGGTGTTAAAGAGGGTGGTGTAGTAACTCATTCTATGGTTGAGCTAGAAGTGGCTTGCTTACCTGCTAACTTGCCTGAATTTATATCAGTCGATCTGGCAAATGTAGGAATTGGTGAGGCGGTGCATTTGGCTGATATTGTTGTCCCTGAAGGGGTGGATATTTTAGCCTTGACGCATGGTGAGGATCATAATTTGCCTGTTGCTCAAATTGTAAAGACAAGAGGGGCGGTTAGTGAGGATGATGATGCAGCCGATGAGGCTGGTGGGGCTGAGGCTGAATCTGAGTAGTGATTAAGCTGCTTGTAGGTCTTGGGAATCCGGGGGAAAAGTATATTAAAACTCGGCATAATGCTGGGTTTTTATTATTGGATAAGTTGGCAGAGGAATCGGGGGGCGTATTTTCTCGGCAAGCACGCTTCTTTGGTGATCTGACTGAGATAAAGGGTACTTCAGGTAATTTGTACTTGCTTAAGCCTGTTACGTTTATGAATCGTAGCGGGCAATCTGTTGTAGCAGTAATGAAATATTACAAGATTAAAGCGGAAGAGGTTCTTGTGGTGCATGATGAGCTGGATTTCGAAGTGGGTACTCTAAGGTTGAAAGCTGGAGGCGGTCATGGAGGGCATAACGGGCTGCGGGATATTATTGCCAGTCTTGGCGTTAAGGAATTTAAGCGGTTGCGAATCGGAATAGGTCGACCTAGTGCAGGTAAGGTTGTTGCGGATTATGTTTTGTCCGACTTTTCTAAAAGTGACTTGCGGCAGGTGAGAGAGTTGTTTCTCAATTTTATTGCTCATGTACCTTTGTTGATGTCTGGGGGCTTTGATTCGGTCACCCAGGAATTGCATTCTTGTTAAAATGAATAAAAAATTGACACGTTATGATATTTCAATCATAATACCATTTCTGAACGGAGGGGTTCCCGAGTGGCCAAAGGGATCAGACTGTAAATCTGACGGCTCTGCCTTCGGAGGTTCGAATCCTCCCCCCTCCACCATTCAGTGGTTAATTCTGCGGGTGTAGTTCAATGGTAGAACTCCAGCCTTCCAAGCTGATCACGTGGGTTCGATTCCCATCACCCGCTCCATATTAGTTTAAGCCCATATAGCTCAGCGGTAGAGCACTTCCTTGGTAAGGAAGAGGTCACCGGTTCAAGTCCAGTTATGGGCTCCATTTATAAAATGTTGCGAACAATTGTAATTTAAGGTCTTTGATAAAATGGCTAAAGAAAAATTTGAAAGAAATAAACCTCATGTAAACGTTGGTACAATCGGTCACGTTGATCACGGAAAAACAACCTTAACAGCTGCATTGACGAAAGTGATGGCTGAAAAGCTGGGCGGTGAAGTAAAGGCATTCGATCAAATTGATAATGCACCAGAAGAACGTGAGCGTGGTATTACAATTGCAACATCGCACGTAGAGTATGAGTCAGAAAATCGTCATTATGCACATGTAGATTGTCCGGGGCACGCAGATTATGTAAAAAACATGATTACTGGAGCGGCACAAATGGATGGTGCTATTTTAGTTTGTGGTGCGACTGATGGGCCTATGCCACAAACAAGAGAGCATATTCTGTTATCAAGACAGGTCGGTGTGCCTTATATTGTTGTGTTTTTGAATAAAGCCGATCTTCTTGCGGAAGATTGCGGTGGTATCGGAACTGAAGAATATAATGAAATGCTCGAATTAGTTGAAATGGAAATTCGCGAGATTCTTGATCAATACGAATTTCCAGGTGATGATACGCCCATTATTGTAGGTTCTGCATTAAAAGGTCTGGAAGGTGATACGAGTGAGTTAGGTGTGCCATCTATTGAAAAATTAGTTGCCGCGTTAGATAGCTACATTCCATTGCCAGAAAGGGCGATAGAGGGTGCTTTTCTGATGCCCATTGAAGATGTATTTTCTATTTCAGGTCGTGGTACTGTAGTGACGGGGCGTATAGAGCGTGGTGTGATTAAAGTCGGTGAAGAAATCGAAATTGTCGGTATCAAAGAAACAACAAAAACAACCTGTACAGGTGTTGAGATGTTTCGCAAATTGCTTGACGAAGGCCAGGCTGGAGATAACGTTGGTATCCTGTTAAGAGGAACTAAGCGTGATGACGTAGAGCGTGGCCAGGTGTTGGCGCATATTGGCTCAATCACTCCTCACACAAAATTTACATCAGAAATTTACATATTATCAAAAGATGAAGGTGGTCGTCATACGCCATTCTTTGATGGATACCGTCCGCAGTTCTATTTTAGAACAACCGATGTAACCGGTGCGGTTAAGTTGCCAGAAGGTACCGAAATGGTAATGCCTGGTGATAACGTCTCAGTTGAAGTGGCTTTGATAGCACCTATTGCGATGGAAGACGGCTTGCGATTTGCGATACGTGAGGGTGGGCGCACGGTTGGTGCAGGTGTTGTTGCAAAAATCATTGAGTAATACAAGTAAGTTATTCAATTTTAAAGGGTTTGTACGTGTAGGTCAGTGGCTCAATTGGTAGAGCAGCGGTCTCCAAAACCGCAGGTTGTGGGTTCGAGTCCCTCCTGGCCTGCCAACACGTATTAATCAATCTTAAATTCAAGAAGTTCTCAAATAATATCCATCAAATGAATACTCAGGCAAAGGAAGCGTCATCTGGAATTGATGTGCTTAAATATGTTTTGTCTCTTGTGCTAGTGAGTGCAGGCGTGGTTGCTTTTTATCAATTCTCGGATTACTCTCAATTATATAGAGTGCTGGGTATGGTTACAATTGTTATTATCGCACTGAGCATCATGATGACAACAACAGTTGGTCATGATTCATGGGCATTTGCACAAGAAGCGAGGCTGGAAGTCAGAAAGGTCGTTTGGCCTTCTCGATCTGAAACTATGCAAACTACTTTGATGGTTTTTGCTATGGTTGTTATTGTTGGGCTGATACTTTGGCTGCTGGATATGTTTTTATTTTGGGCAATTACATCCCTGACAACTTAGAGTTAACATAAAAGAGGTTAAAGGATGGCAATTCGCTGGTATGTAGTACATGCTTATTCAAATTACGAAAAGAAAGTAAAAGAGTCGCTAGAAGAAAAAATAAAAAGAGAAGGTCTAGAGCAATACTTCGGAAAAATTCTTGTCCCAACAGAAGAAGTTGTTGAAATGAGAATGGGGCAGCAGAGAAAAAGTGAGCGCAAGTTCTTTCCTGGCTACGTATTAGTGCAAATGGAATTGACCGATGAAACTTGGCATTTAGTTAGAGATGAGCCGAGAGTTTTAGGGTTTATTGGGGGGACATCGGAGCGTCCTGCACCTATATCGAATGTGGAGGCAGAGAGAATTCTAAATAGAGTTGAAGAGGGTGTTAATAAGCCACGCCCTAAAGTTCTATTTGAAGTAGGTGAGGTTGTACGTATCAATGATGGCCCATTTAAAGACTTCAATGGTGAAATTGAAGAAATAAATTACGAAAAGAATAAATTGCGCATTTCGGTTTTAATATTTGGTCGATCTACCCCTGTCGAGCTGGGCTTTAATGAAGTAGAAAAAAATTAAAAAAGAATAATCTAAGTGTAGAGTTTGAAGTGAAAAAATTGGTCCTCATCAGAAGATGGGGATTTTTTATCTATGGGGGAGCTGAAAAGCGTTATGACCCAAACAGGAGTATAAAATGGCTAAAGAAGTCACGGCATATATCAAGCTGCAAGTTAAAGCAGGTGAAGCAAATCCTAGTCCGCCAGTTGGACCTGCTCTGGGTCAGCATGGTGTCAATATCATGGAGTTTTGTAAAGCATTTAATGCAAAAACTTCAGATGTAGAAAAGGGTCTGCCTATTCCTGTGGTTATTTCTGTTTATAGTGATAGAAGTTTTACCTTTATTACTAAAACGCCTCCAGCATCTATTTTATTGAAGAAAGCAGTAGGCATTAGTTCGGGTAGTAGTAATCCAAATACAGAAAAAGTAGGTACAGTGACACGCGCTCAGCTAGAAGAAATAGCGACAGTTAAGATGGAAGATTTGAATGCAATTGATATGGATTCTGCTGTTAAAATTATTGCTGGTAGTGCACGTAGCATGGGTCTCAATGTGGAAGGATTATAATGGCTAAATTATCTAAAAGAGCAAAAATTGCTAAAGAAAAAATAGATTCTGAGCGTCAATATTCATTTGCGGAAGCGATAGCAGTGTTAAAAGAACTTGCAACAACTAAGTTTTCAGAATCTATTGATGTCAGCGTAAATCTAGGGATTGATGCTAGAAAGTCAGATCAAAATGTTCGTGGAGCCACTTTATTGCCTAAAGGTTCAGGTAAAACAGTTAGAGTTGCTGTGTTTACGCAAGGGGCAAATGCAGATGCAGCGAAAGAGGCTGGTGCGGATATTGTCGGTATGGATGATCTTGCGGCAGAAGTGAAGAAAGGTCAGATGAACTTCGATGTTGTGATTGCCTCTCCTGATGCAATGCGCGTTGTTGGCCAGTTAGGGCAGGTCTTGGGGCCAAGAGGTCTAATGCCTAATCCTAAGGTTGGGACAGTTACGCCAGACGTTGCGACTGCAGTTAAAAATGCGAAAGCAGGGCAGGCTCGTTATCGTACTGATAAAGCAGGTATTATCCATAGTTCAATCGGTAAAATTGAATTTAGTGCGGATGATATTAAAGAAAATCTGGAAGCATTGATCGCGGACTTGGTAAAAGGAAAGCCAAGTGCAGCGAAGGGGATTTATTTAAAGAAAATCAGCTTATCGACTACGATGGGACCTGGTGTTACTTTGGATCAATCTAGCATTTCAGTTTAGAATAAATGCTGCGCGTAGCAATGTCTACAACGTAGCATAAGATTTTTGGTTGCCAGTTTTATGGGTAACCATCAAAGACCGTAGGTGCAGTAGCTTAAAATATCAGCCTACGTAGATGGGAATTGATACTGGGAAACTGGTGATAAACCCGTTGGGTGCATTCCTAAAGGGATGTAATGTGTAAAGCTGATGAAAATCAGTAAAAACGGAGAAAATTGTGGCCTTAGCATTAGATGGCAAAAAAGCTGTTGTAGAGGAGTTGGCTCCCTACGCCGCTAAAGCGCATTCTGCTGTTGCAGCTGAATACCGTGGACTGACAGTTGTGGAAATAACAGAGTTGCGCAAAGTTGCAAGAGAAACAGGCGTTTATTTGCGTGTTGTAAAAAATACATTGGCAAGACGTGCAGTAGCTGGGACTCCTTTTGAATGTATGCAGGAAAAAATGGTTGGACCATTAATTCTCGCATTTTCAATGGAAGATCCTGGTTCTGCGGGTCGGTTAATTAATGATTTTGCAAAAACAAATGATAAGCTGATTGCAAAAATTGTTTCTATTGACGGTGCTGCATATGATGGATCAGAGTTAGCGCGTCTAGCCAGTCTGCCTACGCGTGATCAAGGTATTAGCCTGGTTATGGCACTGATGTTGGCTCCAGTGGAGAAGCTTGCGCGAACTTTGCTTGCTTTAAAAGAGCGGCGTGATGCAGGAACAGAAAGCGAAGCAGAGTAGAATGCGCTTAAAAAACAGTTTAAAAAACCAATTATTTTAGAGGAATAAACAATGGCTATCTCACAAGAAGAGATCCTGGATGCAGTATCTAACATGACTGTTATGGAAATCGTTGACTTAATTTCAGCGATGGAAGAAAAATTTGGCGTATCTGCAGCTGCAGTTGCAGCAGCTCCTGCTGCAGGTGATGCAGATAGTGCGGCTGAAGAGCAAACTGAATTTGATGTGGTAATGGAGTCTTTTGGTGCTAATAAAGTTTCTGCAATTAAAGCTGTGCGTGCATTAACTGGATTAGGATTGAAAGAAGCAAAAGGTGCTGTTGAAGGTTGTCCTGTCACATTGAAAGAAGGTGTGAGCAAAGCTGAAGCTGAAGAAGCGAAAGCAACATTAGAAGCGGCAGGTGCTTCTGTCGAAATTAAATAGTTTTGACGAAAACTCATAGGCAGTACTTGTAATATGGGCTGGTGACTACTTGAGTAGTCGCCGGCCCTTTGCTGTTTATAACGCTACAAATTCAGAAACCTACTCTTGACAAAGGACAAGGAAGAAAATGGCCTACTCTTTTACTGAAAAAAAACGCCTCAGAAATAATTTTGGAAAAGCAAATGAAGTACTAGAGGTACCTTATTTGCTGGCAACGCAAATCAAATCTTATGCTGGTTTTCTACAAACAGGAATCAAGCCTGCTAAAAGAAAAGATGTCGGTTTGCATGCGGCATTTTCAAGTGTCTTCCCCATCGAGAGTCATTCAGGCTATGCTGTTCTGGAATATGTAAAATATAGATTAGGTGAGCCCCTTTTTGATGTACGTGAGTGTCAGCAGCGTGGTGCGACTTATGCCGCGCCCTTGCGTGTTATTGCACGTCTGGTTATCTATGATAAGGAAGCGCCAGGTAGTACTAAAGTTGTCAAGGATATAAGAGAACAAGAAGTCTATATGGGCGAATTACCATTAATGACAGATAACGGTACCTTTGTCATAAATGGAACGGAGCGTGTGATTGTTTCCCAGTTACATCGTAGCCCAGGTGTATTTTTCGATCACGATAAAGGGAAAACACATTCGTCTGGTAAATTATTATTAAATGCACGTGTTATTCCATATCGCGGCTCTTGGCTAGACTTTGAATTTGACCATAAAGATTGTGTGTTTGTCAGAATTGATCGTCGACGTAAAATTCCAGCAACGATTCTGTTGCGTGCATTAGGGTATGATAATGAAGAGATGCTTAAAATCTTCTTTACAACTAATAAATTTGCACTAAGTGAGGATCACATCTTATTGCATTTGATTCCTGAAAGGTTAAAAGGTGAAATTGCTACATTTGATATTAAATATGATGGCAAAGTACTGGTAGAGGAAGGTAGGCGCGTGACTGCCAAGCATGTCAGGCAGATGCAAAAAGGAAGTATGCAGGAACTGGAAGTGCCAAAGGAATATATATATGGAAATGTATTAGCCAATAATATTATAGATGAGGCGACTGGTGAGCTTATTGCTAAGGTAAATGATGAAATTACCGAAGAATTGCTTGATAAATTAATTGCTGAAAACGTAGCTGAAATAAATACTTTATATGTAAATGACCTGGATCGTGGTGCTTACATATCTGATGCAATGCGTCTGGATAACACTACCAATCGTTTGGAAGCGTTGATTGAAATTTATCGGATGATGCGCCCGGGTGAGCCTCCGACAAAAGATTCGGCAGAAAATTTATTTAAAAATCTGTTTTTTACTGAAGACAGATATGATTTATCGGCAGTAGGACGGATGAAATTTAATCGTCGCCTAAGTATAGCAGATGCGGAAGGGGAAGGAACATTAAGTAATGAAGATATTATTAATGTTTTAAAAGAATTGATAAATATCAGAAATGGTAATGGTGTTGTTGATGATATTGATCATTTAGGTAACCGTCGTGTAAGGTCGGTTGGTGAAATGATTGAAAACCAGTTTAGAGTTGGCTTGGTAAGAGTTGAGCGTGCAGTTAGAGAGCGTTTGACGCTTGCTGATTCAGAAGGTTTAATGCCGCAGGAAATAATTAATGCAAAACCTGTTTCGGCAGCAGTCAAAGAATTTTTTGGCTCTAGTCAGTTGTCGCAATTTATGGATCAGAATAATCCATTGTCGCAGGTCACGCATAAGCGTCGTGTTTCGGCATTAGGCCCGGGTGGTTTAGCCAGAGAGCGTGCAGGATTTGAAGTTAGAGACGTACATACGACTCATTATGGGCGTGTATGTCCTATTGAAACACCTGAGGGACCCAATATTGGCCTGATTAATTCTTTGGCGGTGTATGCGCGTACAAATAGTTATGGTTTTTTAGAAACACCTTATCGAAAAGTTAATGACGGTGTGCTGACCGATCAAATTGATTATTTATCTGCAATTGGCGAAGGAAATTTTGTCATTGCCCAGGCGAGTGTGCCTGTGGATGAAAAGGGAAAACTGGTTGAAGGTCTGGTTTCTTGTCGATATAAAGATGAGTTTACCTTGGTTTCTTCCGAATCTGTTGACTATATGGATGTATCAGCTAAACAAATTGTTTCGGTTGCGGCTTCCATTGTGCCATTTTTAGAGCATGATGATGCTAACAGAGCATTAATGGGCTCCAATATGCAGCGTCAGGCGGTACCCGTGCTAAAAGCTGAAAAGCCACTCGTAGGAACAGGCATGGAGCGCACTGTTGCCAAAGATTCTGGGGTAACAGTTGTTGCCACACGGGGAGGTGTCATCGAAACGGTAGATGCGAGCAGAATTGTCGTCCGGGTTAATGATACTGAAACGGTGGCAGGTAAAGTTGGAGTCGATATTTATAATTTGATTAAATATATCCGTTCTAACCAGAATACCTGTATTAATCAAAAGCCCTTGGTTAAGCCTGGCGACCATGTCGTTGCAGGTGATATTATGGCGGATGGTCCTTCGACTGATATTGGTGAATTAGCGTTAGGACAAAATATGCTCATTGCTTTTATGCCCTGGAATGGCTACAATTTTGAGGATTCTATTTTAGTTTCTGAGCGTGTTGTTAAAGAAGACCGTTTTACTTCAATTCATATTGAAGAAAAAACCTGTATTGCTCGCGATACAAAGCATAGTCCAGAAGAAATTACTGCAGATATTCCCAATGTCAGTGAAGAAGCACTTTCTAAACTGGATGACTCCGGAATTGTTTATGTTGGTGCTGAAGTTAAGGGTGGCGATATTCTGGTAGGGAAAGTGACTCCGAAAGGTGAGTCACAACTGACACCTGAGGAAAAGTTATTACGCGCTATTTTTGGAGAAAAAGCGGCTGATGTTAAAGATACATCACTTAGAGTACCAGGAAGTATTCGTGCCACAGTTATTGATGTACAAATTTTTACCCGTGATGGTGTCGAAAAGGATAAACGTGCACTTGCTAATGAAGCATCAGCGATCAATAGCTATAAAAAAGATTTAAATGATCAGTTGGTTATTGTAGAAAAAGATATTTACCAGCGTGTGGCAAATATTATTATTGGTGAAAAAGCACTTTCAGGTCCAGATGGCTTGAAGTCATCAACTGTGATTACTCAGGATTACTTAGAAAAGGTCAGGCATTCTGAATGGTCCAACATCAAAATGAAGGATGAAGAACTTAATGTGCAACTAGAAGGTCTGGATGCACAAATTATTAAGTTACGCAAAGAATTTGATGAGCGATTTGAAGTAAAGCGTAAGAAAATCACTATGGGAGATGATTTAGCCCCGGGTGTTTTAAAGATGGTTAAGGTTTATTTGGCTGTTAAAAAACGTATTCAGCCGGGTGATAAAATGGCGGGTCGGCATGGTAATAAAGGAGTTATCTCACGTATTAATCCAATTGAAGATATGCCTTATCTGGCAGATGGAACGCCCATTGATATTGTGCTGAATCCATTGGGTGTGCCGTCTCGTATGAATGTTGGACAGGTTTTGGAAACTCATTTGGGCTGGGCGGCAAAAGGTCTGGGACATAAAATTGGAAAAATGCTCAAAGCACAATCTGCGGTAATAGAAATACGTAGCTATTTAGATAAAATTTATAATAATAGTGGTCAGAAAGAAGATCTGGATTCATTTTCAGATGCAGAGATTCTTGAAATGGCCGGAAATTTAGTTGAGGGAGTGCCTATGGCTTCTCCTGTCTTTGATGGTGCGAGTGAAGAAGAAATTCGCTATATGCTATCTTTGGCTGAGTTGCCTGAAAGTGGACAGACAACGCTTTATGATGGTTTAACCGGAGAAAAATTTGAACGTGATATAACGGTTGGTTATATGCATATGTTGAAATTGAATCACCTGGTTGATGATAAAATGCATGCACGTTCAACGGGGCCCTATAGTTTGGTCACTCAGCAGCCATTAGGTGGTAAAGCGCAGTTTGGTGGGCAGCGTTTTGGAGAGATGGAGGTCTGGGCATTAGAGGCTTATGGTGCTGCTTATACTTTACAGGAAATGCTAACAGTCAAATCTGATGATGTGACCGGGCGTACTCGGATGTATAAAAATATCGTTGATGGAAATCATCATATGGAGGCGGGTATGCCAGAATCGTTTAATGTACTATTAAAAGAAATTCGCTCGTTGGCAATTAATATCGAAGTGCAATAGTGTTGCTTTTGACTAATTGTAGCTAATGAGTTCTGGCTGAGCCAGATTACACACTAAGGGGACAAGCTCTTGAAAGATTTATTAAATTTCTTAAAACGCCAAAATCGTACTGCTGATTTTGATGAAATTAGTATAGGCCTGGCATCGCCAAACCAGATCAGGTCATGGTCTTATGGTGAGGTCAAAAAGCCGGAAACGATTAATTATCGTACCTTTAAGCCTGAGCGTGATGGTCTGTTTTGTGCCAAAATTTTTGGGCCGATGAGTGATTACGAGTGTTTATGTGGAAAATATAAACGCTTAAAGCACCGAGGTGTTATCTGTGAAAAATGTGGTGTAGAAGTCACTCTCACCAAAGTACGCCGTGAGCGTATGGGGCATATAGAGCTTGCCAGTCCTGTTGCGCATATCTGGTTTTTAAAATCATTGCCCTCTCGTATTGCATTATTATTAGATATGACGCTACGAGAAATAGAACGGGTGTTATATTTTGAATCATTTGTCGTGCTTGAAGAAGGTATGACACCTTTGGAAAGAAAAAAACTTTTAACGGATGAAGAATATTTAGATGCTTTTGAAGAACATGGTGATGAATTTGTGGCCAAAATGGGTGCTGAGGCTATTCATCAGCTACTTAAAACAATTGATATTAAAGCCGAGGTTGATTTATTAAGGGAAGAAATTAACAGCACAAATTCGGAAACAAAGATTAAAAAATTTTCCAAGCGCTTAAAGGTTCTTGAATCATTATTAGGATCTTCTAATCGTCCTGAGTGGATGGTCATGAATGTTTTACCCGTTCTACCACCAGAATTAAGGCCTTTAGTGCCACTTGATGGTGGTCGTTTTGCAACCTCGGATTTAAATGATTTGTATAGACGCGTTATTAATCGTAATAACCGTCTACATAGACTGCTTGATTTAAGTGCGCCTGATATCATTATTCGTAATGAGAAAAGAATGTTGCAAGAGTCCGTTGATGCGCTGCTGGATAATGGGCGGCGTGGTCGCGCTATTACTGGCACAAACAGGCGTCCTTTGAAATCTCTTGCAGATATGATCAAAGGCAAGCAAGGGCGCTTCCGGCAGAACTTATTAGGTAAGCGGGTTGATTATTCAGGGCGTTCAGTTATTGTGGTCGGACCTACTCTAAAGCTTCATCAATGTGGGTTACCTAAAAAAATGGCTCTTGAATTATTTAAGCCCTTTATTTTTAGTAAGTTGCAGTTGCGTGGTTTAGCAACTACGATTAAAGCGGCCAAAAAAATGGTTGAAAGTGAAGGCGCGGAAGTCTGGGATATTCTGGAAGAGGTTATTCGTGAGCATCCAATTCTGTTAAATCGTGCGCCAACATTACATAGACTGGGAATACAGGCTTTTGAACCCATACTGATTGAAGGTAAGGCGATTAACTTGCATCCCTTGGTATGTAGCGCATTCAACGCGGATTTTGATGGTGATCAGATGGCGGTACATATACCACTTTCTATAGAAGCCCAGATTGAAGCAAGAACCTTAATGATGGCAACCAATAATATATTGTCACCTGCCAATGGTGAGCCCATTATTAATCCATCACAAGATGTCGTGCTGGGGCTTTACTATATGAGTCGAGAAAAGCTTAAGGCCAAAGGAGAAGGCTCGTTTTTCTGTAATATAAATGAAGTGCAAAGGGCATTAGATGCGAAGGCTGTGGAGCTGCAGTCTAAGGTTTTAGTTAGAATTACTGAGCATGTAAAGGGTGAGGATGAACAATTAGAAAGTAAAACAACTCGTTATGAAACCACAGTAGGGCGAGTCTTGATCTGGGAAATGATGCCTAATGGTATGCCATTTGACATAGTTAACTGTGATATGACCAAGAAGAATATTTCGCGATTACTGGATTATAGTTACCGTCATTTGGGAAATAAAGATACAGTCGTTCTTGCTGATCAGATTATGTATCTAGGTTTTAAGTATGCTACGCGTTCTGGAATTTCTTTCGGCATTAACGATATGGAAATTCCGGTTGAGAAAGCGGATATATTAGCCGAGGCAGAAAAAGAAGTTATTGAAATACAAAGTCAATATGATTCGGGTCTTGTAACAGATGGGGAGCGCTATAATAAGGTTGTCGATATCTGGTCTCATGCCAATGAGAAAGTTGCAAAAGTCATGATGGATGCACTGGGTACCGATGAGGTGGTGGATGATGATGGGTCTATCTTAAAGCAGAAATCATTTAATTCTATTTTTATGATGGCCGAGTCTGGGGCGCGTGGATCAGCTGCACAGATCAGGCAGCTTGCTGGAATGCGTGGTCTGATGGCAAAGCCTGATGGCTCAATAATTGAGACACCCATTACGGCAAACTTTCGTGAAGGGCTGGATGTTCTGCAATACTTTATTTCCACTCATGGTGCGCGTAAAGGGTTGGCGGATACCGCTCTTAAAACAGCTAACTCGGGTTATTTAACGCGTCGTTTGGTTGATGTGGCACAGGATCTGGTTATTAATGGTGTAGATTGTGGTACCACAAATGGAATGTTAATGGTGCCCATTATTGAAGGTGGAGATGTTGTTGAGCCATTAGCAGAGCGTGTGCTAGGTCGTGTTGTTATTGGTGATGTGTTAACGGGAGGGGGTGAGGTTATTGTTCCTGATGGTACTATGCTGGATGAGTACTATGTCTCCGACCTTGAAAAGCATAGTATCGATGATGTTTTTGTGCGCTCAATTATTACTTGTGATAATCGTCATGGAGTCTGTGCTAAATGTTATGGGCGTGATTTAGGGCGTGGACATATGGTTAATAGTGGCGAGGCTGTTGGTGTTATAGCCGCCCAATCTATTGGTGAGCCGGGCACTCAGCTAACTATGCGTACCTTTCATATTGGAGGAGCCGCTTCACGTCAAGTCGCTATCAGTAATGTCCAGGTTAAGTCCAAAGGGGTTATTAAGTTACATAACTTGAAGACGGTAGAGAATCGTGCTGGAAATCTGGTTGCAGTTTCACGGTCTGGTGAAGTCGGTGTCATGGATGAGTATGGGCGTGAAAAAGAGAAATATAAAATTCCATATGGTGCTGAATTAACCTGTAGAGATGATGCTTTGGTTGATGCGGGTGATATTGTTGTGACTTGGGATCCTCATGTTCATCCGGTTGTGACAGAAGTAGCCGGGGTAGTTCAATTGATTGATTTTGACCCCGTGTCGGTACAGGAAGTTTCCGATGAGGTTACCGGTGTCAGTTCGATTACAGTGCTTGATCCTAAGCAGCGTGTTAGTGCTGGTAAAGATTTACGACCATCAGTCAAGTTGGTCACTACTGATGGGGATGATGTCATGTTGCCAAATACGGAAATGGCTGCCCAATACGTATTGCCAGCGGGCTCTATCGTTGCGGTTAAAAATGGTGGTGAAATTCAAGTTGGAGATGTACTGGCTAGAATTCCTCAGGAATCAAGTAAGACGCGTGATATAACAGGTGGTTTACCGCGTGTTGCTGATTTATTTGAAGCCCGAAAAACTAAAGACCCTGCTATTTTGGCTGAGGCAACGGGCGCAATTTCATTCGGAAAGGAAACAAAAGGTAAACAGCGTATTGTAATTACTGACTCAGAAGGTGAGCAATTTGAAACCTTGGTGCCAAAATGGCGACATATTACAGTATTTGAAGGGGAGTTTGTTGAAAAAGGTGAAACCATTGCTGAAGGTGAATTGACACCACATGATATCTTGCGTCTGCGTGGGGTGACTGAGCTAACGGCCTATTTAGTTAAAGAAATTCAGGATGTTTATCGCCTTCAGGGGGTTAAAATTAATGATAAGCACATAGAGGCAATTATACGCCAGATGTTGCGTAAAGTTGAAATCACAGCAGCGGGTGATAGTAACTTTACTCGAGGTGAGCAAGTGGAGAAGGCTGTTATTAAAGAGACTAATAATAAGCTTGAGAATGAAGGGAAAGTTCCTGCTAGCTACGATGCAGTTTTGCTAGGTATTACGAAGGCATCGCTGGCGACAGAATCTTTTGTGTCGGCGGCATCGTTTCAGGAGACGACTAGAGTATTGACTGATGCAGCCGTTCGTGGCTTAAAAGATCAATTATATGGTCTAAAGGAAAATGTCATTGTTGGTCGTTTAATTCCGGCAGGTACAGGGTTGGCATTTCATGAGGCTCGAAGGATCCGGAAAATGAAAGAGCGGGAAGCATTAAAAACACCTGAAGAAACTGCAGCAAAAGGTGTAGTGGATGCAGAAGCCGCACTAAAGCAAGCTTTAAATGCTGAATGATAAGAAAAATATTGACTTTTTTGGGGTAGAATAATAAAATGTCCTGCTCAATAGAGTTATCGTAAAATAATTTAATGTACATTATTTGATGTACTAGCTAAAAATATGCAAGACGGAGTAATTTAACTTATGGCTACTATTAACCAGTTGGTTCGTAAGCCACGCACACGAAAGGTAGAAAAAAGTAATGTGCCAGCGCTAGAGGCTTGTCCTCAGAGACGGGGTGTCTGTACGCGTGTATATACAACAACACCTAAAAAACCAAATTCAGCATTACGTAAAGTAGCGCGAGTAAGACTTACTAGCGGTGCAGAGGTTAGTAGCTATATTGGTGGTGAGGGGCACAACCTGCAAGAGCACTCTGTTGTTCTGATTCGCGGGGGGCGGGTAAAAGACTTGCCGGGTGTGCGTTATCATGTTGTACGTGGAAGTCTGGATACTTCTGGAGTAGATAGTCGCAGGTGCGGTCGATCCAAGTACGGTACTAAAAAACCGAAAAATTAAAGAATAATTGTTGGTGATATAAATGTCAAGAAGAAGAGCGGCAGTAAAGCGTACGGCTTTACCAGACCCAAGATATAGTAGTGTTGCTTTGACCAAATTTATGAATATGGTTATGGTTGACGGGAAGAAATCAGTAGCAGAGAAAATAGTATATGGTGCGCTTGAGGCGGTTGAAGCTAAAGGAAACGCAGAGCCCTTGGAGGTTTTTACCAAGGCACTAGAAAATATTCAGCCGCGTGTTGAAGTGAAGTCAAGGCGGGTGGGGGGTGCAACTTATCAAGTTCCAGTTGAGGTAAGGCCTAGTCGTCGTGTCGCGCTAGCTATGCGCTGGATGATAGAGGCATCGCGTAAAAGAAATGAAAAAAATATGCCACTAAAATTAGCGGGCGAAATGATGGATGCCGTTGAAGGGCGTGGATCCGCAGCAAAAAAACGTGAAGATACGCATAGAATGGCGGAAGCAAATAAAGCCTTTTCGCATTATCGCTGGTAACAGGCAGGGTTTTTGAGGTGGCTCGTGTAACGCCGATAGAAAGATATCGGAATATAGGGATTATGGCGCATATTGATGCGGGTAAAACCACAACAACAGAGCGTATATTATACTATACAGGGGTCTCTCATAAAATTGGTGAGGTTCATGATGGTTCGGCTGTTATGGACTGGATGGAGCAAGAGCAAGAGAGAGGTATTACGATTACCTCGGCAGCAACGACTTGTTTTTGGTCTGGCATGGAAAATCAATATGATAAACATCGTATTAATATAATTGATACGCCAGGCCATGTTGATTTTACTATAGAGGTTGAGCGTTCCCTAAGGGTTTTGGATGGTGCGTGTGCTGTATTCTGTGCTGTGGGTGGTGTGGAGCCGCAATCTGAGACAGTTTGGCGTCAAGCAAATAAATACAGCGTTCCTAGAATTATCTTTATTAATAAGATGGATCGTTCAGGTGCTGACTTTTTTAGGGTCGTTGAGCAAATTTCAGAGCGATTAGCAGGTAGTCCGGTGCTAATGCAGATTCCAGTGGGTTCAGAAGATGGATTTTTAGGCGTTGTGGATTTGTTGAAAATGAAAGCTATTTATTGGGAAGATGCCAATAAGGGGATGGATTTTATTGAGCAACAGATCCCTGCTGAATTATTAAATAGTGCTCAAAAATGGCATGAAAAGTTAGTAGAAGTAGCTGCAGAAGCTAATGATGAGTTAATGGGGAAATACCTTGAAGAAGGTGATTTGTCTTTATCTGAGATAAGGAAGGGTATTAGATTAAGGACAATCGCAAATCAAGTGTCGCCCGTTTACTGTGGTTCTGCTTTTAAAAATAAAGGTGTGCAAAGTATTCTGGATGGTGTCATAGATTTTTTGCCATCACCAATAGATATTGAGTCTATTTCGGGTGAGATGAAAGATGGTAGCTTTACCTCTAGGCATGCGTCAGATGATGAGCCGTTTGCTGCGTTAGCATTTAAAATTGCAACAGACCCTTTTGTTGGGTCGCTAACTTTTTTTAGGGTTTATTCGGGTGTGCTTAAGTCAGGTAATGTGATCTATAATGTGCTGAAAGGTAGGCGTGAGCGTGTGGGTCGTTTGCTGCAAATGCATGCAAATAGTAGAGACGAGCTTGCAGAGGTTAGAGCGGGTGATATTGCTGCAGCTGTTGGTTTTAAGGGGGTAGTCACAGGAGATACACTCTGTGCCGAAAAGGCGCAGATAATACTGGAAAATATAGATTTTCCAGATCCTGTTATATCTGTAGCTGTTGAAGCAAAAACCAAGGCTGATCAAGAAAAAATGGCGGATGCATTAGAAAGGCTGATGAAGGAAGATCCGTCCTTTCGTGTTATAACTGATGAAGAATCTGCTCAAGTTATTATTTCGGGGATGGGAGAGTTGCACCTTGAGATTGTTGTTGATCGAATGCGCAGAGAATTTTCAGTTGATGTAAATGTTGGTTCGCCTCAGGTTGCATATCGTGAATCTATTAAAAATTCAGCTGAGCATGAAGGGAAGTTTATTCGTGAGTTGGGTGATAAAAGCCAGTACGGACATGTTGTTATTAAGCTGGAGCCTGCGCAGTTAGGTACAGGCTATTCTTTTGTCAATGCTATTGATGGGCATTCAGTTCCTCAGGAATATATTCCGGCAATAGATAAAGGAATTCAAGAGCAAATGAAAAATGGTGTTTTGGCGGGTTATCCAGTTGTGGATGTTAAGGTTACATTAGTGGATGGGTCATACCATGAAGTGGACTCAAGTGAAATGGCGTTTTCCATCGCTGGATCAATGGCTTTTCGTGATGCATCAAGGCAGGCAAAGCCTGTTTTGCTTGAGCCAGTAATGAAAGTAGAAATTGTGACTCCCGAGGAATATATGGGGAGTGTGGTAGGTGATGTAAATAGGCGTAGAGGTATTGTTCTAGGAATGGAAGATATGCCGACAGGTAAAGCAATTAACTGCGAAGTGCCGTTAGCTGAAATGTTTGGTTATGCAACTGGCCTGCGTTCAGCAACTCAAGGGCGTGCTACTTACAGTATGCGATTTGAAAAATATAATGAGACACCTGCGAAAGTGGCGAGTGTAATTATTCAAAAAACTTCATAAGAATTGATATTAATAAAGGTATGGTCTAATGGCTAAAGAAAAATTTGAACGAAATAAACCTCATGTAAACGTCGGTACGATCGGCCACGTCGATCATGGTAAAACAACTTTAACAGCTGCATTGACGAAAGTGATGGCAGAGAAGTTGGGCGGTGAAGTAAAGGCATTTGATCAAATTGATAATGCTCCTGAAGAGCGTGAGCGTGGTATTACCATAGCGACATCGCACGTAGAATATGAATCAGAAAACCGTCATTATGCGCATGTAGACTGTCCAGGTCACGCGGATTATGTAAAAAACATGATAACGGGTGCTGCACAAATGGATGGTGCTATTTTAGTTTGTGGTGCGACTGATGGGCCTATGCCACAAACAAGAGAGCATATTCTGTTATCAAGACAGGTCGGTGTGCCTTATATTGTTGTGTTTTTGAATAAAGCCGATCTTCTTGCGGAAGATTGCGGTGGTATCGGAACTGAAGAATATAATGAAATGCTCGAATTAGTTGAAATGGAAATTCGCGAGATTCTTGATCAATACGAATTTCCAGGTGATGATACGCCCATTATTGTAGGTTCTGCATTAAAAGGTCTGGAAGGTGATACGAGTGAGTTAGGTGTGCCATCTATTGAAAAATTAGTTGCAGCATTAGATAGCTACATTCCACTGCCAGAAAGGGCGATAGAGGGTGCTTTTCTGATGCCTATTGAAGATGTATTCTCTATTTCAGGTCGTGGTACTGTAGTGACAGGGCGTATAGAGCGTGGTGTGATTAAAGTCGGTGAAGAAATCGAAATTGTCGGCATCAAAGAAACAACAAAAACAACCTGTACGGGTGTTGAGATGTTTCGCAAATTGCTTGACGAAGGCCGGGCTGGAGATAACGTTGGTATCCTGTTAAGAGGGACTAAGCGTGATGATGTAGAGCGTGGCCAGGTGTTGGCGCATATTGGCTCAATCACTCCTCACACAAAATTTACATCAGAAATTTACATATTATCAAAAGATGAAGGTGGTCGTCATACGCCATTCTTTGATGGATACCGTCCGCAGTTCTATTTTAGAACAACCGATGTAACCGGTGCAGTTAAGTTGCCCGAAGGTACCGAAATGGTAATGCCTGGTGATAACGTCTCAGTTGAAGTGACTTTGATAGCGCCTATTGCGATGGAAGACGGCTTGCGTTTTGCGATCCGCGAAGGTGGGCGCACGGTAGGTGCGGGTGTTGTTGCAAAAATTATTGAGTAAAAAATATGTCTAGTCAAACAATTAGAATAAGCCTGAAAGCATTTGATCATAAATTAATTGATCAATCAGCAGGTGAAATTGTTGAAACAGCAAAAAGAACGGGAGCACAAGTCAAAGGCCCTATTCCGCTACCAACAAAACATGAGCGTTTTACGATTCTGACTTCACCGCATGTGAATAAGGATGCGCGTGACCAGTATGAATTGAGAACATATAAGCGTCTGCTTGATATTGTTGAGCCTACTGATAAGACCGTTGATACTCTGATGAAGTTAGATTTGGCGGCTGGTGTTGATGTAAAGATTAAGCTAATTTAGCTTAAGATAGAGAGGGTTTAATTATGGCATTAGGTCTAATTGGTCGTAAATGTGGGATGACGCGTGTTTTTACAGAAGATGGCGTATCAATACCCGTTTCGGTTGTGCAAATAGATTCAAATAGAGTAGCTCAGGTTAAAGGGCTTGAAGTAGATGGTTATCGTGCAGTGCAAGTTGCAGCTGGTGAGAAAAAATCATCAAAAGTAAATAAAGCAATGGCAGGTCATTATGCTGCGGCAAATATGACGGCAGGGCGTGGTTTATGGGAGTTTAGGCTGTCTGACGATGAAGGTGAAGATCTTCAGGTTGGATCAGAATTAACGGCAGAGATTTTTTCTGATGGACAACTAGTTGATGTTCAAGGAACAAGTATCGGTAAAGGATTTCAGGGAGGGGTCAAGCGTCACAACTTTCAAATGCAGGATGCGACGCATGGTAATTCAATATCGCACAGATCGAATGGATCGATCGGTATGTGTCAAACGCCTGGTCGAGTTTTCAAAGGTAAGAAAATGTCGGGTCACATGGGTGCGGCTACAGTGACTACACAGAACCTGACGATTCATTCGATTGATGCTGGAAGAAACCTTATATTGGTTAAAGGTTCCATTCCTGGTGCTAAAGGGGGTGATGTTATATTGACGCCTGCAATCAAGCAAAAGAATAAAGGATAGACCATGAGTTTGATAATACCGGCACTAAATAGTGCAGACTCTGCTGGCGAAGTAGAGGTTAGTGAGGATGTTTTTGGTCGAGATTATAATGAAACCTTAATTCATCAAGTGACTGTAAAGACCATGGCAGGTCGTCGTTCAGGGACTAAAGCGCAAAAAAATAGAGCGGCTGTTAGTGGAGGAGGGGCCAAGCCTTGGAAACAAAAAGGTGCAGGTCGTGCAAGATCTGGTACAATACGAAGTCCACTATGGAGGGGCGGTGGTATCACATTCGCTGCTCAGCCAAGGTCATATGATCAGAAGTTGAATAAAAAAATGTATCGGGCAGGAATTCGTTCGATATTATCTGAGTTATTACGTCAAAATCGTTTGCTGGCAAGTAATGATATTATTTCAACTACTCCTAAAACAAAAGAGATGGCTGGAAAGTTGAAGGGCTTGGCGAAAGGACGGGTTTTGATTATTACAAATGAATTAGATGAAAATACCTATTTGTCTTCACGAAATATTTCAAATCTGGATGTAACTACTGCAAGTGAGCTAGATCCTGTCATGTTAATTGCTGCAGATAATGTGATTGCCACATCTGCAGCTCTGAAAGCAATTGAGGCACAGCTATCATGAGTGTAGAGTTTAATCTTTCAAATATAATAAAAGCACCAATAACATCTGAAAAAAGCACTAATGCGGCAGATCAAGAAAATAGATATGTGTTTAAGGTTGCTAATCAGGCAACAAAATTGCAGGTGAAAAAATCGGTTGAGTTAATGTTTAATGTTGAAGTTGAAAAAGTTCAATTACTAAATGTAAAAGGCAAAGCAAAAAGATTTGGTCGCTATATGGGTAAGAGATCTGACTGGAAAAAAGCATATGTAAAGCTTAAAGAAGGTCATAATATAGAGTTCTCTGTCGCTTAATTGCAATATATAAGAATATAATCGGTAGAATAAATGGCTATAGTGAAATCAAAACCGACATCGCCGGGCTCCAGGTTTGTCGTAAGAGTAACGCATGAAGATTTACATAAAGGTAAGCCTTATGCACCCTTGCTCAGAAAAAAAAATAAAAGTGGTGGGCGTAATAATAATGGACGTATTACAACTCGTCATATCGGTGGCGGACATAAGCAAAGTTACCGTATTATAGATTTTAAGCGTAATAAAATGGATGTTCCTGGTGTTATTGAGCATCTTGAATATGATCCAAACAGAACGGCAAATATTGCGCTTGTTTTATATAAAGACGGAGAGCGTAAATATATTATTGCACCGAAAGGTGTGGTGGCTGGTGAGGAAATTATTGCCTCAGAAAGTGCGCCAGTAAAGCCAGGGAATTGTATGTCTTTACGAAATATGCCCTTAGGTTCGATTATTCACTGTGTTGAACTTAAGCCAGGTAAGGGGGCGCAAATAGCTCGTAGTGCAGGGACATCAGCTCAGCTGGTTGCAAAAGAGGGCGCGCATGTTACCTTGAGATTAAGGTCTGGTGAAATGCGTAAGGTATTAGCCGATTGTAAAGCGGTTATCGGTGAAGTATCTAACTCGGAGCATAATCTTCGATCATTAGGTAAGGCAGGTGCGTCAAGATGGCGTGGTGTTCGTCCTACTGTTCGTGGCGTAGTAATGAATCCTGTAGATCATCCGCATGGTGGTGGTGAAGGTAGAACATCCGGGGGTAGGCATCCAGTCTCTCCATGGGGGATGCCAACCAAGGGATATAAAACCAGAAAAAATAAACGTACTGACAAAATGATTGTCAGGCGTCGTAACAAGCGATAGAGAGGAATTAATAAAGTGCCACGTTCAATTAAAAAAGGTC